>DATCRI010000011.1 GCA_036569045.1 Chthoniobacterales bacterium
GCTCCACCCGCCACGCCCGCGCCGGCAGCGTGCGCCTGCCCTGCACCATCACGCCTCGCTCGAGCTCCGCGAACGCCGCCGGCAGCGGCTCGCCCTCGACCTGCGCCCAATACCGCCGCCAATGCCCACGCGTCGGATGCAGCAACCGGTGATTCAGCCCCGCCTCATCGGTCAGGAGCAGCAACCCCTCGGAATCCGCGTCCAGCCGTCCGACCGGATACACGCCCGCCGGCAGGCCGCACTCCGCCAGCGTCCGCTGCCCGGGAGCTTCCGGCGTAAACTGGCTGAGAACGCCGTAAGGCTTGTGAAGGGCAATGAGCACGGAGGCGATTCTGGAGCGGGCGCCAGCCCGGGAAAATGGTTTTCTCTCGCCTCGCGCGAAGGCTCCTCGCTATCGCATGACGATGCGGCTGCTTTTCGTTGCGGACCTCCACTATTCGCTTCGGCAGTTTGACCGGCTGCTCGCAAACGCCCCGGATTACGACCTCACCGTGATCGGCGGCGATCTGCTCGACCTCGCCTCGCCCCTCGATTTCGACATCCAGATCGCCGTCGTCGAGAAATACGTGGGCCGCCTCCGTCGGCGCGCGCGGCTGGTCATCAGCTCGGGCAATCACGATGGCGACGGACGCAACTCCGCGGACGAATCGGTCGCGCTCTGGCTGCGGGATCTCGGCGGCGAGGACCTCTTCGTCGACGGCGACAGCCTCGACTTCGGCGATGTCCGCATCACCGTGTGCCCGTGGTGGGACGGCGCCCAATCCCGCGAGGAACTCGAAGCCTTGCTGGAGCGCGAGGCGGCCCGCTCGCCCCGGCGATGGATCTGGATTCATCACGCCCCGCCCAGCGGCTCCCGCACAAGCTGGACAGGCCGGGAATCCGTCGGAGACGACCCCCTTCGCGAGTGGATTCAGCGCTTCCAGCCCGAGATGGTGTTCAGCGGCCACGTCCACAATGCACCGTTCTATCCCGAGGGTTCGTGGATCGATCGCGTTGGCCGGACGTGGGTTTTCAACCCCGGTCGGCAGATCGGCCCCCAGCCGACATCGATCGTTCTCGATCTCGATGCCATGACCGCCGAGTGGCACTCGATCGAAGGGTGTTCAACCCGCAGTCTCCGGATCGCGGACAACTGAATCCCGCGGAAAGAGACGCGAGCGGGGCTGCCGGTGCAGCAGCGCCTCGAGCACCTCGTCGACCATGTCGATCCGCTCGTCGCCTTCATACTGCTGCTTCAGGTCGACGAGATACGCCGTCAGCGAATTCAGCCGCCTGGCAAGCAACTCGCAGAGATAAAGCGTCATTGCCGGATGTTGCTCCAGGAAGGGTCGAGCATCCGCGATCTCGTAGAATCGCGAGTCCTGCACCGCGCGCACGGTGGCCGTGTGGGCGACGCCGAGCAGCGCGGACAAATCGCCGAAGACATCGCCGGCCCGGGAAAAGGTGTCGATCACCGCGCCGTCGCGCAGGATCTGCACCCGGCCCTCGATCATGATGTAAAGCCGGCCGGTGCTCGTATTCTGCTCGAGAACCGCCTCCCCGGCGGCGAAGGAACGCACCGGATGGTCGGTGAGCGTGTCCAGGATCGAGCGCATGACGTCATCCACCACAGGACGAGCCCCAGGGAAAGGTCTTTTTCGAGCGCGCTTCCTTCTTTGGGAATCGGGCGGCGTTGAAGTAGGCTGAAGCATGCTTCTGAGCAGTGCGGAAATGCGGGCGGTCGAGGAGGACGCTTTCGCGCGCGGCGTGAATGCCGAGGACCTCATGGATCGCGCCGGCCTCGGCATCGCCGAAGCCATCCTCGCCTTCGTTCCCGGCCCCGCCCACGTCATCGCCGTCTGCGGCAAGGGCAACAACGCCGGCGACGTGCTCGTCGCAGCGCGTCACCTCGCCCGGCGTGGATGGAATGTCGAAGCCGACCTCGTCTTTCCCGAGCACGACCTCTCCCCGCTCGCCGCCAAGAAGCTCACCGAGCTTCGGGCATCGCTTCGTTTCGAAACCTCCATGGCGCCCTCCCTCGTCCTCCTCGACGGCCTGCTGGGAATCGGCGCCCGGGGCGCCCCGCGAGAACCCATCGCCTTGGCGATCCGGCGCATCGATGCGCTCCGCCAGCAGCGCGGGGCCTTCGTCGTGGCCGCCGATCTTCCCAGCGGACTCGATGCGGATACCGGCGAGGCCGCGGAGTCCTGCGTCGTCGCCGATCTCACCGTCACCATCGGCCATCCCAAGGCGGGCCTGCTCGCCGACGCCGCCACCGCTGTCGTCGGCCGGCTTGCCCTCGTTCCGCTGGACGAACTCGCGACCTCGGAAGGAGACGCCGCGGAACTGGTCACCCCGCTCCGACTCCAGTCCCTCCTGCCTCCGCGGCCCTTCGACAGCCACAAGGGGACGTGGGGCCGCATCGGAATCCTCGCCGGTTCGCGGGGCACCCTCGGCGCCGCCCGGCTCTGCGCGGAAGGCGCCCTCCGTGCCGGCGCTGGCCTCGTCACGCTCTACGCCCTGCCCGATTGCTACGAACTCCTCGCCGCGACCATGCCGCCGGAGGTCATGGTCCGCCCCGTCGCCCGCCACACGGACGCACTCGCCGATCGTCTCGACGCGATCGCCATCGGCCCGGGCATCGGCTCTCCGGCCGCAGCCGAGATTCTTCCGATCATCACCGGTTTCTCCGGCCCGATGGTCGTGGACGCCGACGCCCTCAACCTTCTCGCCCGCACGCCGGGCGCCTGGCAGAAAATGGCCGGCCCGCGCCTCTTCACGCCCCACCCCGGAGAAATGGCCCGACTTTTCCCGGAGAGCCGGTCGCTCTCCCGCCGCGCCACCGCGGAAAAATTTGCCGGAACGCACCACGTCACCGTCCTCCTCAAGGGCGCACGCACCGTCATCGCCGAAGCGGGAGCGCCAACCGTTTTCAATACAACCGGGAATCCCGGCATGGGAAGCGGCGGCATGGGCGACGTGCTGTCCGGTGTCTGCGCGACCTTTCTCGGACAGGGCCACTCGCCGCGGGAGGCCGCCATGCTCGGCGCCTGGATCTGCGGCCGCGCGGCGGAACGCTTTGTCTTCGGTCCGGGCGGCTCACCCGAGGGCCTCGTGGCCAGCGACGTGATTCATCGCCTCGGCGAGACGATGCAGGACATTCGCACCGGCCGGGCTATTTGACCGTCGTTTTTTCGTCCTTCGAAGAATGAAAGATCGGCAGCGATCGGTTCCGGAAGGAATTCAGCCCCGGCTGCAACCGTTGGAAAAGTTTCTTCGTCTCCTGCAGCGGGAGATCCTCGATGAAATAGGCGATCGCCGCCCGGCCCACCGCGTAGGTCCCCGCGCCGGCGACGATTCCGGAAATCGCGTTGCCCCAGATCGGGAAGACTTTCAGCAAGGCCCGCGCCCCTTCGCGAAAGGCAAACCCCGCACCAATGCTCACGCCCAGCGCGCCCGCAAACTCCGCAATCAATCGCGCGCTCGCCGGCCGGCCGCTTACGTAAACGATGAGGCCCACGAGCAGCGATTGCAGCGTCGTGAGAATCGGCAGGTCCGCGAGCGGGATTGGCTGCACGCCGATGACACCACACACCGCGGTGAAGGATTTCAGCAACGACGAGGCAATCTGCGCCTGGGCTCCGCGCGCTCCGGTCATCCGCGCAAACTCCAGTTTCGCCTCGTTCGGCAGCTCGGCGCAGAGAGCTTCCGCCACGGCCGCCGCCTGCTCCGCATCGGCGCTGAAGACATGGAGCGAGCGCTGCACGAACTCCCGCCGGGAATTCAGCAGGGCGCGCAGGCGGGCGCGGTCCGCCTCGCCGTCGTTGCCGAAAGAAAGGGCCACCAATCCCGGCCGCACCGCCTCGGAGCTATCCGCAAGCGCCAGCCGCGCCGCGGAAATGGAGAACGCGGCGTCGAAACTCTCCGCCGCATCGGCGCCGCCGCGCAGAAACATCACCACATCCGGCTTTGCCGCCGCCAGCGCGTCCGCCACAAACGCATCGGGAGTCTCCGCCCGGGCATCGCACACCTCGATGGCCCCGCGTTCCGGCACGCGATACGTGCGCCAGCCGCGGTGGGAATCGCCCGTCTCCACCGGCATGCCGCCAAGGAAATGAAGGATCGCCGGCACGCTCGTCGAGGCCGCGCCACCAATCACCATCACGCGCGCCGGTCGCTGCTCGAGGAAAAGTTCCCGCAGGGGCACGAGTTCGCGCAGGATCGGCTTCTGCACGCCGCCCGGCAGTTTGTCCACGAGCGACTCGAGCCGTTCGTAGAGCTTCAGCACGCTGTCACGGTTTAAAATTTGCAAGATCTTCGAGCAGGATGTCGGTGTGCGCGTCGGGCTTCACCCGGCGGAACACGGATTTGATTCGGCCATCGGGGCGGATGACAAAAGTCGTCCGCTCCGTGCCCATGAAAGTTTTGCCATACATCGTCTTCTGCACCCACACGCCGTAGGCCTGGACGATTTCCTTCGACTCGTCGCTGATGACGGGAAAAGGCAGTTCGTATTTCTCGATGAAACGCCGATGGCTTTCCGGCGAGTCCACGCTCACGCCGAAGAACATGGTGTCCGGCCGTTTGAGGTGCGCCCAGCGGTCGCGCATGCTGCAGGCCTGCGTCGTGCAGCCCGGCGTATCGTCCTTCGGATAAAAATACAGCACCACCGCCACACCGCGCAGCTCGCTCAGCCGCACCCGGCCGCCCTCCAGACCAAAGGCGCCGCCGATCGCGAGTGCTTCGAAGTCGGGCGCCATCGCGCCGGGAGCAAGGTCGATCGTTTCCATGTCAGCAAGCCCGGGCGTTCAGCCAATCCATCGCCTTCACATAGCTCTGGCGCTCGAGATAATGCCGCAGCATCGGGTCGGCGTCCCCGCCCAGTTGCGCCCCCAGTCGATCGACTTCGCCAGAGGCCTCGATCAGAGCGGCGAGATGCCCGGCGGCATCCCGCGCGTAAAATTCGCGGTCCGCCACGACATCGAGTCGGCGCTGGAGCGCCTCCCGCAGCGGTTGAAGATCGGCCGTCATCATGACCGTTCCTATCGCAGCGTTTGCCGTGCCACGCAAGTCCTCGAAACTCCTTCGAACGTCCGCTACAGCCGCGCGCGGACTTCGCTGACCTTGCGCGTAAAGGGCACCCGTTCCCCGCCTCGCAATAACGCGCAATTCTCCCCGGCTGCGTCCGCGTCGAGCTGAACGACGTGCCGCAGATTCAGGATCGCCGATCGGCTCACGCGGAAAAAATCCTCCGGCAGGCTGGCCTCGAGCGACGTCATCGTCTGGCGAATGATGTGATTCTGCGTGGCGGTGTGCAGGATCGCGTAGTTTCCCGCCGCCTCGATCCACTCGATCTGCGCAGCCGCGACGACATCCACCCGGCCCTGATTCCGCACCAGAAAGCGATCCCGAACCGCCTCCGGCTCTTCGGCAGAGTTCTTTCCCCGTCGTTCCGCGACCCGCTCGAGCGCCTTGAGCAGACGATCGCCGGCCACCGGCTTGAGAAGGTAATCGAGGGCGCAGGCCTCAAAGGCGCGCACCGCATATTCGTCGTAAGCGGTGACAAAAATGATCGTGGGCCGTTTCTCGGCTGGCAGGGCATCGACCACGTCAAACCCGTCCATTCCCGGCATCTGAATATCGAGGAACACGAGATCCGGAGCGTGCTGGCGGATGTCGGAAATCGCCGAGGTGCCATTTTCACATTCCGCCACGATCTCGATCTCGGGCGAGGCCCGCAAAAGCCGCGCCAGCCGCAAGCGCGCGACCTGTTCGTCATCCACCAGGATCGTTCGAATCTTTTTCACGGCGCGGTCCGGTAGGGAACCTCGAGAATCACCTGCGTGAGCGGTCCATCATACATCTCGAGCACGGCATCGTCGCCATAAAGCTGCTCGAGCCGCGCCCGGGCATTGCCGAGCCCGATGCCCTCGGTCGCGTCGGGGCGGCTGCGAAAGCCCAGGCCATCGTCCGAAACGATAATGCGCAGTCGCGCACCCTGCCGCCGCGCGGTCACGGTCACGCTGCCGCCTTCGGGACGCGGCAGCAGCCCGTGCTGAACGGCATTCTCGACCAGCGGCTGGAGGATGAACGCGGGCACCAGCGCGTTCCGGGCATCGGAATCAACGTCCATCGAGTGGCCGATCCGACCATCGAACCGGACGCCGATGATCGCCAGGTAGCGCTCGACATATTCCATCTCCCTCCCCAGCGGCAGCTCGACTTCCGAGGACGTCTCGAGGCTGAGTCGCAGCAGGTCGCTCAGCGCGACGAGCATCGCGTCGGCCTTGTCCGGTTGTTCGTGGACGAGCCCGGCGATCGTGTTGAGCGTATTGAAAAGAAAGTGGGGCTGGAGCTGCGCCTTGAGCGCCTCGAGACGGGCGCGGGTGAGCCCGGCAGCGCGTTCCTCGAGACGGCGCCGATAAAGGAGCAGGTGCGCGCTTGCCACGAGCATCAGATAGATCGGCAGCTCGAAGGTGAAATAGCCGAAGAGATTGATCGCCGGCGGGAGCGGTTCCTCCCCCACCAGAAGCGTCTCCGAAGATCGGAGCGGCGGGGGCTGGTGAAGCTGCAAGGTCTCATTCGACTGGCCGGCTGCCGCTGAAAAGGCCCAGTCGACCCCTCCCTTCCAGATATGGAGAAACGCCATCGACAGGACGAACACGAGCGCATGCGCCGGCCACACCACGTATTTCCGCGGCCGACCGAGCGGAAATCGCGCCGAAAATCGAAAGAGGAGCGGCGTCAGGATCGCCCACGAAGCCCAGTCACGCAGCCCATGCCGAATCGCAGTGGGCACATCCCCCCCACGACTGACAATCTCCGCCCCAAGGATCACGGAAACCGTTCCCCAGGCGGCAAAGGAGATGAGCCAGCCGAGGAGAAGCGTTCGGAAAGGGCTGAGGAACCGAACCATTCCCCAGCCTGCGCGGCGGACCAGGGGGGGAGTCAAGAAAATGTGCGGCGATCGCGTGTCCGGGGAGGACGCCTCGCTCAAGCGAGCGCAGCGTGATAAGCCTCCACCAGGGCCTTGATCTGGGCCCGGATGGCGGTGACACGCTTGATTCGTCGATCGAGCTGACGAATCTCCTTCGCCTTCGAGAGTTCTTTCTTGAAGGCGGCGAGGCGCGAATCAAATGCCTCGGTGAGGTCTTGGGTTGCAGGTTTCTCCTGTGGGTTGCTGGCCGTCATTTCTTGGTTTGCAGTCGTTCGGGCGAGGGGCAAAAGGTCAGGGCTGATTTCGAGAACGCCCCGGTCGACAGTGGGCTCCTTCGAAACAGCAAGTGCGATCCACTGCTTCATGAGCGGGGCGATCGTGAATGCCCACTCTGCATCGCAGGGGGGCGCGAAGAATTTCGAAACAGCGGCTGACATGAAATTTCAATTGTTTGCCACCGCGCAGGCAGGCCCCTCAATTTTTTTGGGACGAACCCGGTAATTTCTGGGATGAAAGGGATTCGTCGCTTTCCCCAGAAGCGCGGCTCGCCATCCCCACAAAGCTCAAACGGCTCGTATGGAGATGAGCGCCTTCGCCGCTCCCCTCCTGGCAATTCTTCCGTTCGAGAGTGGGCCGTTTCCCAATCATTACGGGCAGAAGCACCGTCGTGATCCGGAAGGACAGCGCTTAATCCAACTTGCTGCAGGCGCAACAGCGGAGCAGCAAAGGACTGCGGATGCCGCAAGGCAGAGGGGAATGGGAAATTTCGAAAAGGAACTTCCCTAAACCGAACGAACATCACAACACACTAATGACCAGAATGTTGCGAATGGATGTGAAGACCTCCTTCCAAGGTTGGCACGAGAGCTGTTTTAGGAATGGCACTCGATCATGAACTCCAAAAATCTCGTCATCCGAAGCGGCGCGGGCGGTCCTGCGACGGCATTGCCGGACAAATGGCTGGAAGACGCGCCAACTTTTCCGAAGCTGGAAGAGAAGCAAAAAACGAAGAGTTTTTTTGACCGAAAAGACGACTCGATAAGTCGTTTTTTAAAATCGGACTTCCCCACCTTGAAATTGGAGTCGGTGACGCTGGCGTTCGGAGGCATTACCGCCGTGGAGGATATGGATCTCACCGTCGAGCACGGGGAGATTCGCGCGATCATCGGGCCGAACGGCGCGGGCAAGAGCTCGCTGCTGAACGTGATCAGCGGGATTTATCGTCCCCAAAGCGGGCGCGTCTGGATCGACGGCTGGCGATTCTCACGCGTGCCGACCCAGCAGCTCGCGAAGCTCGGCATCGCGCGGACGTTTCAAAATCTGGCCCTCTTCAAGGGGCTGACCGTCCTCGAGAACGTCGAGCTCGGCCGGGCGGCGTCGCGGCACGCGAGCTTCGTCGAACAGATCGTGGGCCTCGGCCGCGCCGGACGCGAGCGCCGGGATGCGCGGGTGCGTGCGGAGAAGATCATCGAATCTCTTGGGCTGGAGGCCGTGCGCGAGCGGTTCGCAGGCACGCTGCCCTACGGTCTGCAAAAGCGGGTCGAACTGGCTCGTGCGCTGGTGGCGCGGCCGAAGGTGCTCCTGCTCGACGAGCCCATGGCGGGAATGACCGCTACCGAGAAGCAGGAGATGGCGCGCTTCGTGCGGGCGGCGCGCGACGAGTTCGGCACGACGGTGGTGCTCATCGAGCACGACATCGCGATCGTGATGGAACTCTCGGATCGCGTGACCGTGCTCGACCACGGGCGCAAGATTGCGGACGGAACGCCGGCAGAGGTTCAGGCCGACCAGGCTGTGATCGACGCGTATGTCGGCGTCGCTCACGACGAGCCGGAGGAGGCGTATGTTTGATTTCGCGTTTCTCGCGGAGGTGATCGTCGGCGGCCTCCTGGCCGGAGTGATGTATTCGCTCGTGGCGATCGGCTTCGTGCTGGTTTACAAGACCTCGGGCGTTCTCAATTTCGCGCAGGGCTCGATGGTGCTGCTTGCGGCGCTGACCTTCGTGAGCGTGCTCGAGCGCGGTGCGCCCTTCTGGGGAGCGCTGCTTCTCACGCTCGGCGTGATGGCGCTGCTCGGCCTGACGATCGAACGCTCCGTGCTGCGTCCGCTCGTGAACAAGCCGCCGATCGTGCTTTTCATGGCGACGCTCGGGCTGTCCTACGTGATCGAGGGCATGGCGCAACTCGTATGGGGCACGCAGGTGCATGGACTCGATCTCGGGATCGAAGACACGCCATTCGAAGTCGGCGGAATTTTGATCAGTAAGTTCGACCTCGTTGCGGCGGGGATCGCTGCGGCGATGGTCGCGGGGCTGACGGCATTTTTCCGCTACACGCGGCTGGGGCTCGCCTTTCGAGCCGTGGCGGACGATCAGTTCGCCGCGCTCGCGGTGGGGCTTCGGCTGCAGCGCATCTGGGCTGCGGTGTGGGTGGCGGCCGGCGTGGTCGCGCTCGTGGCCGGCCTGCTCTGGGGCGCGCGGCTCGGCGTGCAGTTTTCGCTCTCGCTCATCGTGCTGAAGGCGCTGCCGGTGCTCGTGCTGGGCGGCTTCGACTCGATCACGGGCGCGATTGTCGGAGGCCTGCTGATCGGTGCGTTCGAGAAGCTCTCGGAAGTCTATGTCGGCCCGTTCTTTGGCGGCGGCATCGAGACGTGGTTCGCCTACGTGATCGCGCTCGCATTCCTGCTCGTGCGGCCGTCGGGCCTCTTCGGCCAGAAACTCATCGAAAGGGCCTGAGCCGTGACCACCCTGACTCTCGATTCCCGCGCGCGCTGGCAGGCGCCGGCCTGGCTGGGTCCGCTCGTGGTGCTGGCCGTAGCCTACGGCGTCGTGCCATTCGTCGGCAGCACGTATGTCTTCGACGCGATTCTCACGCCGTTTCTCGCGTTGTCGCTTGCGGCGGTCGGGCTGAATCTGCTCACCGGTTACGCGGGGCAGCTCTCGCTCGGCTCGGCGGCGTTCATGGCTGTGGGGGCGTTTGCCGCCTACAATTTCAACCTGCGCGTGCCTGGGCTGCCGCTGCTCGGGAGCTTCGTGCTCGCCGGTCTGGCGGCGGCGGCGATCGGCATCGTCTTCGGGTTGCCGAGTCTGAGGTTGCGCGGCTTCTACCTCGCGGTCTCGACGCTTGCGGCGCAGTTCTTCGTGCAGTGGGCGCTCACGAAGTTCAGCTGGTTCTCGAATGACAATCCCTCCGGCGTGATCGATGCGCCGGCGCTCACGGTCCTTGGCATTTCGTTCGACGGACCGGTGGGACGTTATCTCTTCGCGCTCACCATCGTGACGGCGCTCACCGCGCTGGCCTGGCGGCTGGTGAACACGCAGACCGGCCACAATTTCATCGCCGTGCGGGACAATGAACTCGCGGCGAAGGTGATCGGCGTGCCCGTGCTGCGGACGAAGCTCCTTGCGTTCGCGATCTCGTCGTTCTTCGTCGGTGTGGCGGGAGTGCTGTGGGCATTCGCCTACCTGCGCACCGTCGAGCCGGCGGGGTTCAATCTCGATCGCTCGTTCCAGATCGTCTTCATCGTCATCATCGGCGGGCTGGCCTCGATTCGCGGGGCGTTTTTCGGAGCGGCGTTGCTCGTCGTCTTCCCGCTCGTGCTGTCGCGCGTCGGCAGCCTCCTGCTCGGCGACCGGTTCGACTCCGGCACGCTCGACATGTGCCAGCGCATCGTGCTCGGCGCGCTCATCATTTTCTTCCTCATCGCGGAACCCAACGGACTCGTCGCCCTCTGGGACCGCATCAAGGCCCGACTTTCACCCAACACCCAAACTCCATGAAAACCACCCAACTCCTTCCATCCCTGCGGCGAAAGCTCGCGCTCTCCGCCGCCCTTGCAGTGACGCTCTCCGGCGCAGCCACCCTCGCGCACGCCGACGAGCAGAACTTCCCGCTGCAGAGCTATCGCGTCGGTCCCTACGCGGCCGGCGGCACCGGCTTCTTCGGCGGATTCATCGACTACCTGAACCTGGTCAACATCCGCGACGGCGGCGTGAACGGCGTGAAGCTCACGTGGGAGGAAGGCGAGACGCAATACGAGGTCGAGCGCGGCGTCGAGGTCTACGAGCGCCTCAAGAATACGCGCGGCATCGCGGCGTGGAACCCGCTCTCAGTCGGCATCGCCTACGCGATGATCGACCGCATCACGCAGGACAAGGTGCCGCTCATCACGATCAATCACGGGCGCACCGACTCGACGGACGGCCGCGTATTTCCCTACGTCTTCCCGCTGTTGCTGAATCCCTACAGCGAGACCTCGGCGATCATCAACTACATCGGCACGAAGGTGGGCGGCCTCGACAAGCTCAAGGGCAGGAAGATCGTCGTCCTCTATCACGGCTCGCCCTACGGCAAGGAGACGATTCCGATCTACGAGCTCCTCGCGAAAAAATACGGCTTCGAGGTCCAGCAGATCGAGGTGCCGCATCCCGGCAACGAGCAGCAGTCGCAGTGGCTCACGATCCGCCGCGCAAAGCCTGATTACGTCGTGCTCCGAGGCTGGGGCGTGATGAATCCCGTCGCGCTCAAGACGGCGCAGAAGGTCGGCTTCCCCGCCGATCACATCGTCGGCAACGTGTGGTCGAACTCCGAAGAGGACGTCATTCCCGCCGGTGACGCCGCCAAGGGCTACGTCGCGATCACCACGCAGGCCTCCGGCGCGCAATATCCCGTGCTCCAGGAAATCGTGAAGACGGTTTACGGCGCCGGCAAGGGCAACCTTGCCGACCAGAAGCGCATCGGCAGCGTCTATCACAACCTCGGCATCGTGAACGGCATCCTCAACGTCGAGGCCGTCCGCATTGCGCAGGAAAAATTCGGCCATCGCACGCTCACGGGCGACGAGGTTCGCTGGGGCTTCGAGCACCTGCAGCTCGATCCCAAGCGCGTCGAGGAGCTCGGCGCGAAGGACCTGTTCCACTCGATTCACGTCACCTGGGACAACCACGAGGGCGACGGTTACGTGACCTTCCAGCAATGGGACGGCAGGAAATGGAATGTCGTCTCCGACTGGATCGCGCCCGACTGGAAGCTCCTTCGCCCGATCATCGAGAAGTCCGCGCTCGCCTACGCCACCGAGCACAACATCAGGCTCCGCACGGCGTCCGACGCCGAAAAGGTCGAAACCAACACCCCGGTCGTCAGCAACAAGTAGCCACCGAGCGGAGAGGCCGGCGTATGGTCAAGGCGCCGGTCTCTCCTTCCACTCCACCCGGCATGTCTCACGCACCCGCCCAACTCGTCGTCGAGAATATCGAGGCGATCTACAATCACTCCATTGCCGCCCTGCACGGTGTGAGTCTCACCGTGCACTCCGGCGAAATCGTCGCGCTCATCGGTGCGAATGGCGCCGGCAAATCCACCACGCTCAAGGCCGTGTCGAACCTGCTCCCGGCCGAACGCGGACGCATTACCACCGGCGCGATTCGCTTCGAAGGCGTGGACGTCCTGCGCACGAGTCCCGGCGCGCTCGTGCGACTCGGTCTCGCGCAGGTGCTCGAGGGCCGGCATTGCTTTCGCGCGCTCACGGTCGAGGAAAACCTCGTGACCGGCGGCGTGGCCCGCGGCTCGGGCCGCCGCGAGATCACCCGGGATCTCGCCCGCATCTACGAGATCTTTCCGCGCCTGGGCGACAAGCGCCATGCCGTGGCCGGCCTCACCTCCGGCGGAGAGCAGCAGATGACCGCCATCGGCCGCGCGCTGATGTCGCGTCCCCGCCTTCTCGTGCTCGACGAGCCCTCGATGGGCCTTGCGCCGAAGACCGTGCAGAGCATTTTCCAATCGTTGGGCGCGCTCAACGAATCCGAGGGACTTTCAATTCTCGTCGCGGAGCAGAATTCCACGATCGCGCTTCGTTATGCGCATCGCGCCGTCGTGCTCGAGAACGGCGTCTCCGTGCTCGAAGGCTCCGCGCAGGAGCTCCGCAGCCGTTCCGACATCAAGGCCTTCTATCTCGGGGAAGGCTTCACCGCAAAAGCCGGCGTCCCCCTCGGCGAGGCCGCCACCATTTGATCTCCACTACAAAACCAACCCACCGACATACCATGAGTCTCCTTCTCGAAACGGAAATCCCGCAAAACACCACCAAGTCCCGCCAGGGCGTGCCTGGCGTGGCCAAGCCCGCGGAGCCTGCGCATATCATCCGCAGCGATGCCGAGGCCCTCGAAGTCGCCGAGCATCTTGCCGCCGCATTCGCGCAGGGCGCGTCCGACCGCGACCGCTTCCGCACGTGGCCGGTCGCCGAGCTCGACGCCTTCTCGCAAAGCGGGCTGTGGTCGATCAACGTCCCCAAAAAATTCGGCGGCCCGGAGCTCTCGTATGTCACGCTCACGAAGGTCATCGAGATCATCTCGGCGGCCGATCCGTCGCTGGGGCAGATTCCGCAGAACCATCTCGGCGTCGTTGCGGCGATTCGCACCGTCTCCGATGAGGCGCAGCAGCGGGTGCTCTTCGATCTCGTGCTGAACGGCACGCGATTCGGAAATGCGTTCTCCGAGTTCGGCTCGAAGCGCGCGGCGGAGTTCGAGACGAAGTTCACCGACGCGGGCGACCACGTGATCGTCAACGGCCGCAAGTTCTACTCGAGCGGCGCGTTGCTTGCACACCTCGTGCCCATCGTCGCGCTCGATGACGAAGGCCGCGCCTGGTATGCGATCGCCGACCGCAATGCGCCCGGGCTCACGGTGATCGACGACTGGTCGGCATTCGGCCAGCGCACCACGCTCAGCGGCACGGTGATCCTCGAGAATGTGCAGGTGCCGAAGACGCACCTCGTGCCCGGCTACAAGGGCTACGACAAGCCCACCGCCGATGGAGCAATCTTCCAGATTATCCAGGTCGCCGTGGATGCCGGCATCGCAAAGGCGGCGATCGACGACACGATCACGTTCGTGAAAACGAAGTCGCGTCCGTGGGTGGACAGCGGACTCGAGCGCGCGAGTGACGATCCCTACGTGATCCAGGCCATCGGCGATCTCACGCTTCGCCTGCACGCGACCGAGGCGTTGCTCGAGAAAGCCGGCCTCGCCGTGGATCGCGCCGTCGCGGAGCCGACCGCCGATTCCGTCGCGAAGGCGCAGATCGCCGTGGCCGAGGCTAAGGTGTTCAGCACGGAGATCGCCATCGACGCGACGAACCGGCTCTTCGAACTTGCCGGCACGCGCTCCACGCTCGCCGAGCACAATCTCGACCGCCACTGGCGCAACGCCCGCACGCACACGCTGCACGATCCCGTGCGCTGGAAATACGCGATCCTCGGCAACTACGCGCTCAACGGCGTGAACCCACCGCTGCACGCATGGAGTTGACGCTCTGTCGTTAGCGCGCGGCCTCGCGCTCCCATTCTGCCACTCCCCCACCCGGGAGCGCACCCGGCTTTCCGCTCGGAAACGCCACCCACCCTTCCTGCGCCCGCAACCCAGCCTGCGGACGGGCGCTCCCACCATGCCAACCATCATGAAAAAAACTCTGCTTACACCCATCCTGCTCGCCGCGCTGCTGGCGGGCTCCACCCCGAAACTCCGCGCCCAGCATCCCGCGCCCGAGGGCGCCGCCGAGGCCACAAGCGCCAGCGCCACCGAGGCGCCGGAGAACGACGCGCCGCACAAGAAGAAGCCAAAAGCCACGACGACGACGACCGTGACCGAAACCAATGAAAAAGAGGTCAAGGAAACCGTGGTCGTCGAGCCGAAGAAGTCGCGTTTCTCCGGCGACCTCGGCCTCGCGATCCTCAACCAATACAACACACGCGGCATCATCGTGCAGAGCCATGGCGTGATCTATCAGCCCTACGTCGATATCTACCTGAACCTCTACAAGGGCGACGGATTCATCAACAGCGTCAATATCCAGGCCGGCCTGTGGGGCGACCTCAGCTCCGACCCACGTGTATCCGACCCGACGAAGGACAAGGCGACGCGGCATTTCACGGAGCTCGACTTCATCCCGGGCGCCTCGGTGACGTTCCTCAAGCGCTTCACCTTCACGCTGCTCTACAACACGTGGATCACGCCCGCCGGCGGCTACGACTCCGGCCAGTGGTTGCAGGGCATCCTCGCCTACGACGATAGCAACCTGCTCTTCCCGAATTTCTCGTTCCAGCCTGTGTTCAAGACGCTCTACGAGCTGCCGAGCTCCACGCCGTCGGGCCTGCGCGGGCATGGCTGGTATTTCGAGCCGAGCCTCACGCCGAACTACACGTTCTTCGCAAAGTCGAAATATCCGGTGAACCTCGGGTTGAACTTCACGCTCGGCCTCGGGTCGCAATTCTACGGCGGCGAGACGTTCGGCTATTTCGCGTTCGGTCCGCAGCTCTCGGTTCCGCTCGGGTTCATCCCGTCGGAGTTCGGCAAATGGACCGTCTCCGCGGGCTACCGGCACTACGTCCTCGGCGAGACGACCGCCGCCATCGCCCCGGGCGGTCGTGCGAACCAGGAACTCTACTCGCTCTCGCTCGGGCTCCAGTTCTGAGGAACCCCCGATTGCTGCTGGAGCAGCAGCGCGCCCGCAGCGGATGCGCCACCTCCAGCAGCGACAGGAAGCCATGAAAACCTCAAGTCATTGGAAACAAACGAGATATGAACGTTGGCACGGACACTGCGAATGCTGGTTCTGCCGCAATCAACACACGCATATGAGCACGACTCACCAGGATCACATTCGTTTCGCCTACTGGGTTCCCAACGTCAGCGGGGGCCTTGTCGTCAGCAACATCGAACAGCGCACGAGCTGGGACATCGATTACAACCGCAAGCTCGCGCAGATCGCCGAGCGCAGCGGCTTCGACTACGCACTGAGCCAGATTCGCTTCACCGCCGGCTACGGCGCGGAATACCAGCACGAGCCCGTGCTCTTCAGCCAGGCGCTGCTCGCCGCGACGGAGCGCTTGAAGCTCATCGCTGCCATCCTGCCCGGCCCGTGGAATCCCGCGCTCGCGGCGAAGCAGCTCGCCACGCTCGACCAGCTCAGCGGCGGCCGCGTCGCGGTGAACATCGTGAGTGGCTGGTTCCGCGGGGAGTTCCAGGCGATTGGCGAGCCGTGGCTCGACCACGACGAGCGCTACCGCCGCTCCGAGGAGTTCATCCGCGCCCTCAAGGGAATCTGGACCGAGGACAACTTCACGTTCCGCGGCGATTTCTATCGATTCAACAATTACACGTTGAAGCCGAAGCCGCTCCAGCGGCCGCACCCGGAGATCTTCCAGGGCGGCAGCTCCCGCGCGGCGCGCGACATGGCGGCGCGCGTGTCGGACTGGTATTTCACGAACGGCAACACGCCTGAGGGGCATGCCGCGCAGATTGCCGACATCCGGCAGAAATCCGCGCAGAACGGCCACAAGGTGAAGGTCGGCGTGAACGCCTTCATCATCGCCCGCGACACCGAGCAGGAGGCGCGCGACGTGCTCGAGGAAATCATCGCGAAGGCGAATCCCGAGGCCGTGCGCGCCTTCGGTCACGAGGTGAAGAACGCCGGCGCCGCGTCGCCCGAGGGCGAAGGAAACTGGGCCAAATCGACGTTCGAGGACCTCGTCCAATACAACGACGGCTTCAAGACGAACCTCATCGGCACGCCCGAGCAGATCGCCGAGCGCATCGTTCATCTCAAGAGCATCGGCGCCGACCTCATTCTCAGCGGGTTCCTCCACTTCCAGGAGGAGGTCGAATACTTCGGCAAACGCGTGCTTCCGCTCGTCCGCGAGCTCGAGACCGGCCGTGGCCTCGCCGTCGCCGCGTAACTCCCACCCGCTTCTCAGCACTTCAACATCACAACACCATGCCTGACATTCTCCTCATTTCCGGAAGCCCCGTCGCCCGTTCCCGCTCCCAGGCCCTGCTCGACTACGCGGTCGAACAGCTCGCCGCCGAGGGGCTCGGCACCGAAGTCGTGAGCGTGCGCGATTTTCCCGCCGAGGATCTCGTGCTCGCGAAATACGACAGCCCGTCCTTCGAGAAATTCCGCCATCTCATCGCGGAGGCGCGCGGCATCATCATCGCGACGCCCGTTTACAAGGCCGCCTACACGGGCTCGCTGAAGGCACTGCTCGACATCCTGCCCCAGCAGGCCTTCCGCAACAAGACGCTACTTCCGCTCGCGAGCGGCGGCACGCTCGCGCACCTGCTTGTGCTCGATTACGCGCTCAAGCCGGTGCTCGGCGCGCTCGGCGCGTCGGACATTCTGCAGGGCGTCTTCGCCGTCGACACACAGCTCCAGTTCGGCGAGGGCAGCGACCTCCTCATCGACGAGGAGATTCGCGAACGATTCGACCGCGAGATCGACAGCCTCATCGCGAAGGTCAAGGCTCCGGTGCTCGCGTAACGCAGCGCGGCTATGAGTGCGGCCATTCCCATTCCAGCCAGCGAGGTCGATGCCATCTGCCGGCATCCGCTGAAGATCGCCGAGCGGCTCGCCGCGGACTTCGCCCAGACCGCGATCGAGCGCGATCGCAAGGGCGGCACCGCGAAGCGCGAGCGCGATCTCCTTCGCGAAAGCGGACTGCTCAATCTCCTCATCCCCGAGGCGCTCGGCGGCGGCGGCGCGGATTGGCCGGAGATCCTCAGGATCGTGCGGCTCTTCGCTCGCGTGGACAGCTCGCTCGCGCACCTCTTCGGATTCCAGCACCTCCTGCTCGCCACGGTCGATCTCTTCGGCTCGGAGGAGCAGCGCGCGCGGCATTTCGAGGAGACGGCGCGGAACCGCTGGTTCTGGGGCAACGCGCTCAATCCGCTCGATCAGAACACGCATGCGACGCCGGCGGATGGCCGCTGGCTCGTGAACGGGCGCAAGGGCTTTTGCTCCGGCGCGACGGATTCCGACCGCCTGCTTCTCTCCGCGCTCGATCCGGAGGGGCGCCTGCTCGTCGGCGTGATCCCCTCGGATCGCGCCGGCCTGCGCATCAGGCAGGATTGGGACAACTTCGGCCAGCGGCAGACCGACAGCGGCACGGTGGAGTTTTCCAATGTCGCGCTGCACGACGAGGAAATCCTCCGCAGTCCGGGTCCGCTCGGCAGCGTGCGCGCCACGCTGCGGCCGTGCCTCGCGCAGATCATCCTCGCGAACATCTACCTCGGCATCGCGGAGGGCGCGCTCGCCGAGGCGCGCAACTACACGCTCGCTCAGACCCGCTCGTGGCTCACCTCCGGCGTCGAGACGCCGACCGAGGATCCCTACATCCTCGCGAACTACGGCAACATGTTCGTCGAGCTCCAGGCCGCGCGCACGCTTACCGACCGCGCTGCCGATACGCTCCAGCGCACGTGGGAAATGGGCGAAGGCCTCAGCGAAAATTGCCGGGGCCGCGCGGCCATCGACATCGCCGTCGCGAAGACGCTCACCACTCGCACCGCGCTCGACGTGACGAACCGGATGTTCGAGGTCATGGGCTCGCGCGCCACCGCCGGCGCCGCGCGGCTCGACCGCTTCTGGCGCAACGTCCGCACGCACACGCTGCACGATCCCGTGGACTACAAAATTCGCGAGCTCGGCGACTGGGCTCTCAACCGTCACATCCCCAAACCCACCTTCTATTCATGAACGCAACGAGCATCACCCGAGTCGAAAAAGCCCTGGCCGCCATCGCGGCGGGAAGAGCCGTGGTCGTCGCGGACAGCGAGGATCGCGAGAACGAGGGCGACCTCATTTTTGCCGCCGAGAAGGCGACGCCCGAGCTGCTGGCCTTCACCGTGCGGCACACGAGCGGCATCATTTGCGCATCGCTGCCGGGCGAGCGTCTGCGCGAGCTCGGGCTGCCCCTCATGGTCAGCGACAACACGGAATCCCAGCGCACCGCGTTCACCGTTTCCGTCGATTGGAAGCACGGCACGACGACGGGCATCTCCGCCGCGGATCGCGCGGCTACGCTGCAGGGGCTGGCAAATCCGTGCGCGCTCGCGGGCGACTTCCTGCGCCCTGGCCACATTTTTCCGCTGCGCGCCGCCGAGGATGGCGTGCTGCGACGCCCCGGCCATACCGAGGCCGCGCTCGATCTTGCGCGGCTGGCGGGGCTGCAACCCGTCGGCGTGCTTTGCGAGATCGTGAACGACGACGGGACGATGGTTCGCGGCGCGGCGCTCGAGGCCTTCGCCGCGCGGCACGGGCTGCCCTTCCTCACGGTCGAGGATTTGATCGTTTACCGCCGCTCGCGGGAACGGCTCGTCGAGCGCACGGCGGAGGCGCGACTGCCGAGCGCGCATGGCTCGTTTCAGGTGCATGTCTATCGCTCGAAGCTCGATGGCGCGGAGCACGTCGCGATCGTGAAAGGGAAGGTCGCCGGCCGCGAGAACGTGCTGGTGCGCGTGCATTCCGAGTGCTTCACCGGCGACATCCTCGGCTCCGCGCGCTGCGACTGCGGCAAGCAGCTCGAGATGGCGCTCGCCCGCATCGAGCAGGAGGGCGCGGGGGTCGTCGTTTACCTGCGCGGACACGAGGGGCGCGGCATCGGCCTCACGAGCAAGCTCCACGCCTACACGCTGCAGGATGCCGGCCGCGATACGGTCGAGGCCAATCAGGATCTCGGCCTGCCCGTGGACTCACGCCGTTACGACATCGGCGCGCAGATTCTCGCCGACCTGGGCGTGACCACGATCCGCCTCATGTCGAACAATCCGGCGAAATTCACGCAGCTTGGCGGCTACGATCTCACCATCGTCGAGCGCGTGCCGCTCGTCACCGCGCCGAATCCCGAGAACATCTCCTATCTCCGCGCGAAGCAGGAAAAGCTGGGGCACTTGCTGAACTTCCCTGGCGCGACGGCAAAAGAGATGGCGGCCTGATTCGCGACCATCCGCAAGAAAGAAGATTGCAACACCAGTTAATGAATACGACTAAACAAGTCGTTATATGATTTTGCACGATTCCATGAGCCGCAGTCTCGAGTCGGTTTCGCACGTGCGGGTTTCGAAGAAGCCCGTGCTGACGCTGCCCAGCGAGCGCCAGATCGCCGCGCCGCTTCGTGCGAGCGTGCTTGTCTTCGAGGACCCGCGGTCCCGCGCGCTGCTCGAGCGCATCCGGCTCATCGCACCGAGCGGGGCAAACGCGCTCATCGTGGGCGAGACCGGCACGGGCAAGGAAATCATCGCGAGCCACATCCACGCGCTCAGCTCGCGAGCGCACGGGCCGTTCGTCGCGGTGAATTGCGGCGCGTTTTCCGAGAATCTCGTGGAGAGCGAGCTCTTCGGTCACGAGCGCGGGGCGTTCACCGGCGCAATCTCGGCGAAGTCCGGGTGGTTCGAGGCGGCGCACGGCGGCACGTTGTTCCTCGACGAGATCGGCGACCTGCCGCTCGCGTTGCAGGTGAAGCTCCTGCGCGTGTTGCAGGAACGCCAGGTCGTGCGCGTCGGCTCGCGCAAGCCCATTGACATCGACGTGCGCGTGGTCGCGGCGACGAACGTGCAGCTCGAGAGCGCAGTGAACGAAGGTCGCTTCCGGGAGGACCTTTATTACCGGCTCAACGTCGCGAACCTGCATCTCGCCGCTCTGCGCGACCGTCCGGGAGACATTCCGCCCCTCGTCGAGCATTTCGTCCGCGTTTATTCCGAGCGGCTCGGCGTGCGGGACATTCGCGTGAGTCCCGAGGCGATGGAGCAGCTCGTGCGCGGGCATTCCTGGCCGGGAAACATCCGCGAACTCGAAAACGTCATTCACCACGCGATCCTCGTGCGGCGCGGCAGCGTGATCCGTCCCGAGGATTTGAATCTCGCCTCGCTGCGCCCGCGCGCCAATGCCGCGGAGCCATCGCTGCGCTTCCCGACGGGCAATCCCGCGGATGGCCTCAAGCGAGCGCTGCTCGAGCTCTTCGAGCAGGGCGGCGACAACCTGTTCGAGAACATCGAGAGCAGCGTGATGCGCGCGGCCTACGACTATTGCCACCGCAATCAGCTCGAGACCGCGCGTCTGCTCGGCATCAGCCGCAACATCGTGCGCGACCGCCTTCTGCGTTGCGGAGCCCTCGCAGGCAAACGCCGCACGGCCGCCGCGCCCAAAGAAATTTCCCTATGAAGATCCTCTGGTTCATTCCCACCCACGGCGACGGCCGTTATCTCGCATCCGGCATCGGCGCCCGCGCCACCACGCTTCCGTATCTCAAGCAGATCGCACAAACGGTGGACGAACTCGGCTACTACGGGGCGCTGCTGCCGACGGGCCGCTCCTGCGACGACGCCTGGGTGGTCGCCTCGGCGCTCATTCCGGTCACGCAACGCATGCGCTTCCTCGTGGCCGTGCGTCCCGGGCTCATGTCTCCCACCCTTGCCGCGCGCATGGCGGCGAGCTTCGACCGGCTCTCGGGCGGGCGGCTGCTCATCAATGTCGTCGCGGGTGGCGACCCCGTGGAGCTGGCCGGCGATGGCATTTTCGACGATCACGACACGCGCTACGAAGTCACCGACGAGTTCTTGGACATCTGGCGGCGCGTCGTCGCGGAGGAGGCGGTGAATTTCGAGGGCAAACACCTCCGCGTGCGCGACGCGAGGGTATTTTTCCCGGGCGTGCAGAAGCCGCATCCCGATCTCTATTTCGGCGGTTCCTCGCCGGCCGGCCACCGCGTGGCCGCGAAGCACGTCGACGTCTATCTCACGTGGGGCGAGCCGCCCGCGCAGGCCGCGGAAAAGGTGGCCGCCATGCGCGCGCTCGCCGCGGAGCAGGGTCGCACGCTGCGCTTCGGCATTCGCCTCCACGTGATCGTGCGCGAGACGGAGAAAGAGGCCTGGCAGGCTGCGAACGAGCTCATCCGCTACGTGACGGACGAAAGCATCGCCGCCGCGCAGAAGGTCTTCGAGCGATTCGACTCTGCGGGGCAAAAACGCATGGCCAGCCTGCACAATGGCAAGCGCGACTCGCTCGAAGTGAGCCCGAATCTTTGGGCGGGCGTCGGCCTCGTGCGCGGCGGCGCGGGCACCGCGCTCGTCGGCTCGCCCGAGATCGTCGCCGCGCGCATCAACGAATACGCCGCCCTCGGCATCGACCATTTCATTTTCTCCGGCTACCCGCACCTCGAGGAGGCGCGGCGTTTCGCGGAACTCGTCTTCCCGCTGCTGCCGCTCGACATCGCCGAGTCCCTCGATTTCCCAAGCTATGTGAGCCCGTTCGGCGAGATCGTTGCGAACCAGGACCGGCCCTCCGCCGCGCTGGCCCGCTAACTTTATGAGCAATCCCATCGATACGATCACCCCGCGCGTTTCCATCCCGAAGCAGAAGTGGCTCGATGTCGTCGAGCGCCAGGTGAACGCGCTGAAATTCGGCTCCGTTCACATCACGGTGCATGAAGGCCGCGTCGTGCAGGTCGAGACAAGCGTGCGTGTGAGGTTCGACAAGCCCGACGCATGATCGCCATCGTGGGCGGCGGAGCGAGCGGATTGCTCACCGCGGCGCAGATCGGCCTGCAGGCGCGCGTGCCCTGCCGCATCGCGCTCTATGATCCGGCGGAATTTCCGAGCGGCGGCCTCGCCTACGGCACGCGCAATCTCGCGCACCTGCTCAACGTTCCCGCCTGGAAAATCAGCGCGCTGCCCGACCAGCCCGGGCACTTCCTCGAGTGGCTGAAGCGCCCCGGCAACGTCGCCAGTCTGCTCCGCGACGAACCGCCGAAGGAAACCGACTTCCTGCCGCGCGCGATCTACGGCTGCTACCTCGCGGCACTCGTGCAGGAGGTCTACGCCCGGCCCGGCTGTCAGGCGAGGCTCGACCTCCGCCGCAGCCGCGTCGTCGATTTCATTCCGACTCGTGGCGGCGGAACGCTCGTCACGCAGGACGGCGACACCGAGGATGTCGGCCACATCGTGCTCGCGCTCGGCAATCTGCCGCCGCGCGACCCGTTGCCCGGGAGGCATTCCTTCTTCAGCAGTCCGCGGTATGTCGCCTCCGTCTGGCAAAGCGGCGCAATCTCGACGGATTCTCCGGAGGACGACGTGCTCCTCGTCGGGACGGGCCTCACGGCGGTGGATGTGATTCTTGGGCTCGAGGCGACCGGACATCGTGGCAGATACATCGTCACCTCGCGCGGAGGACGCTGGCCACAGGCGCACAGGCTCGGCACGTCGCATCCCGACTTTTTCCCGAACCTGCCCGGCTCCCTGCGCGATCTTGTCCGAATCGTCCGTGCGGAAATTCACGGGGCGGGCGTCGAAAACTGGCGTCCCGTGCTCGACGCGCTGCGCCCGCGCACGCAGGCAATTTGGAGGAGCCTCACACCCGACGACCGACGCCGCTTCCTGCGGCACGTGCGCACGTTCTGGGAGTCACACCGTCACCGCATGCCAGGCACCGCGTGGGCCGTGCTCGAGCGCCTGCGGGCGGAGGGCCGCCTCGAGCTCGTCCCGGGTCGCCTGCGGGATTTTGTCGAAACGGAAACCAGTGTCATTGCGCATCTCCAACCCAAGCGGGAGGAAACGGTCCGCGAGCTGCACGTTCAAAAGGTCTTCAACTGCATCGGCCCGGAATCGAACTTCCGCCAGCACTTCAACGATCCGCTGCTCATCAACCTGTTCGCGCGCGGAGTGCTCCATCCCGACCCGCTTCTGCTGGGGCTGGAGGCGACGGACAGTTTCGCCCCCATTGGAACGAAGGGCCGGATCTACGAGCAAATCTCGCTGATCGGTCCACCGCTCAAAGGCATGCTGTGGGAAACGACGGCGATTCCAGAAATTCGCGCGCAAGCCGCACAAGTCGCCGCCCTGGCCCTGGGGCACCACTTGCCCCCAACGTGGGAGATCTGAGTCTCCATCAAAAAAGTGGCTCCTGAGGTAGGATTCGCCTGTGCTTCTCGTTTATTTACAGGTATTTACGACGTTTTTGACACTGTTCGTCAAGACGATTTTTGCGAACTCCGTGACTATCAAATCGGGTGCTTTTGAGATTTTTTGCTGGCAGTTTTGCTGGCAGTTTTGCTGGCAGTTTTTTGCCCCACCTCCTGAGGTAGGATCATATTTCCCGCAGAATTACATCAGGTTTATCACTCATCGACACTGAACGTCCCAGTTCAGTTTCAAGCTCGCGCCCCAGGCGACTTTTCTCCTCTCCGAATAACTTGGCGAGTTTACGTGCAATACCGCCTCCGGCGGGTGCCAACACCAAGCGGTTCATCAACGCGCGGACACCGACCAGATTTTTGGCAGAATTGATTGGATCGCCAGATTTGAAAGTGGTTTTGAGCCAATCGACGCCAATTTGGACTGTGGTATCGCCCACTGGAAACGCTGAGCAGTGTGCATCAATATGGCGGGCGACCGACTGAAGCAGTTTTTCGCGAGCCAGAAGATCGTGGGTGTCACTCGTATCCAGAGCAGTTTGAAATTCGCTCAACCACTGCCGCAAGGAAGCGTATTGCTCTCGAAGCTGTAGAGCGATTTTGAGCAAATCCCCCGGCTGTTGCGCCTCTTGGATCGCGAGTGCGGCAATAGGCGGTAAATGCAGCCGGACAAGATAACCACCTGAATCTATGCGATTGAGCACCTTTACCCTTTGCTCTGCCACAAATTCGCGAAAGCGCCGCTCGGCGGATCGCAACCCAAAAAGGCTGTCCACTCGCCCGAACCAGGCTTCTCGCACTGGATGACTGTTGTAGGGAATACTGAGCACGTGGGCGCGTGCCAGCATACCAGCTCCGCCCCAAATGAGCTGACCGAAATAGGGATCGGCCGATCTGCCGCTTTCCTTGAATGTCCGGACATTTTCCTCATGGTGCTCACGCATTATCGGGCAGACGCAGAGCTCCTCGACGAAGCACTGTCGGATCGGTAGCCATTCTTGTCGAATGTCTTGGAACGGCTTTGGAATGACCAAGCCGTCGGAATACAAAGTTTCTAACTCATCGAATTGACGCCAGGTATCTGCGTGCTCTCCCTCTACAAACAATGCGTCGGTGAAAACCAAATTGTTGAGCACTTGAAAGAGGCAACGTACATTCAGCGCATCCTGAGGCACCGCTTTATAAGAGAAATCGTTCTGCTCCGGCGCGACTTCCAATTCACTGGCCGTGCCGCCCACAAGTCCATTCGACAGGAGCGTCCCGACGCATTGAAGAGTCCAATTGTCGATCAGCAGATTGCTCATCTTTGCTTGGTGGGTGTTTTGCATGAGAACGATTGATCCCTTAAGAACACGTGAGGCAATTTATCTAAATCGAGCATCCCCGCGCCGTGGGCCGTGGCTACTCTCTTCGCCCCTTCCTTACCCCTTGATTCTTTTCGTAATCTCCTTGCTCATAATAGGTCCGTTTGCCGAAAGCTATTTCCCCCGAGTCCGTAAGCCAGGCGAGTTGAGAGAAACAAACACCAGACTTTTTTGGAACTCGCTGTTCGCCAAGAATGCGTTTCTCACCGAGCATCGTCCAGACGAGTCGGCGCTTCAGGGTCTTCAACACTCTATTGAGATATTCGGCATCCGCGAGGAGCGCGTGCTTGCCCCCGAATCTGAGCGATGGATCAAAAAAAACGGTGCGATCGCCTGCTGTGAAACCGTCGATGCCGTTCCACCACAGATCGTTTAACGTGAAAAAAGGTTTGCTTGGTGCCTGGAGGTAAAGACTCGTCGGGACCATAGGATCGTAAGTCCATTCCGAAAGAAGGTGGTTCGATGCGTGATGTGCTTTTAGCGACGTGTCTCGAATTTTCTCGTCCGCACCTAGATACCAATCGGGCAAAACATTGTAGGAACTGCCAAAAGGATATTCTCCCGCGAACGCCGACAACCACTTGCCTTCGGTGGGAAGCCACAGGCCAAAGTAGTTACGCTCGTCCAATGCTTCAATGGTAGCGTCCATATCCGCATCCGGAATGAGGTAGCTATTGATGTGAATCCAAGAGTCTCGATACGGGTCGCCATACTTCCGGTGAGGATCGAATTCTCCCCAACTCGGATAAGCAGTTAGCAGCTGCCATCGCTGGTCCTGAAAGTCGGAGATTTCCAAGAGGCATTCAAAGGAGGGCAGATCATCGCGTTTAGCGACCCAGTTGGCGAAGCTCAATTCCTTCGTTGCATGCAAATCGATGCGTTCATGAATCCACCAATCCTCGCCCGTCTCGGCAGCTACCGTAATGGTCAATGTCGGATCGAGTTTCCGCTCTTCAAGAAGGATGAGCGGACGCCGAATCGGATCGGGCTCCCAACTGTCGGCTTCAGCTTTGACCTTGTCATGCAGTCGGGACGCGAGCCGGTAGAGCGCGATCCACTGATACTTCTTACCGATTCGCTCAGCCCAAACGGGTTTAGCCCGGCCGCCCCCTTCTTTCGCGGTGATGTATTGGTCGTATGCATCACAATCGCTCTCCGCTAACCCCATATCTTTGACGATATGATTCACAAGCCATGCTCCGATCTCAGGCTTGGTGAGGTTCGCCATCCATGGCCCCAAGCAACCTATTGTGTAGTGGTTGAAATCGTCGTGAAGACAGCTTCGTGCGACGTAACCAACTGCTCCGTCGGCATGGACCCATTTCTCAATCTCGGAGTCTGTGGGAAAGCGAAGCGGCCAGTCAGCGCGACGCTGCCTGCGGGTCGGTGCGAGGGGATTGAAACCTGTTTCTAAGCAGTCCAGCTCTGCAGCTAACTCCGCGAGACAGCGGATGTGATCGCGGAGAAGAGCGTTCTGGAACGATTGCGGCTCGGACAGATACCGCTCCATAACGGTCTTCGCGACGCGTCCGAGGGTGTTGGAATCAGGGTTGAGTAGCAGAGCCCCGTAAATACTAAGTAGCGTCCGCTCGCGGACCTCATCGTCATCGATAGAAAGGAGAGCATCTATCAACTGCAATGCGATCTCGGGCTTCGCCCGTAAAACCAAAGTCGCGGCTCGGGTAGCTCTGTCTTTCACGCGGCGATCTGCAGCCGCAGTGAACCACAAGAGGGTAAGAGTCCATCGCAACGCGGTTTCCGGGGCAATGTCAACGAGTGGGACGCTTCGAGCCGCCTCAATTAGTTGGGAGACGACGTAGATGCGGCGGTCGGTGGTGATGGTTTTCTCGCCGGGCTCAGGCCAACGAGGTTCATCGGGAATGTGTTCTTTGAAGGCATCGAGCGCCTGTCCACGTAGGGCGATGCGATCCACAAGGAAAAGGGTGCGCTGTACGACGCCCGCCCTCATGAGGGCATCGACAAGAGCGATGCAAGTGCGAGTCTTGCCTGTGCCGGTGGCCATGACGAGGAGGAACTGCCGGCGGCTCTGCGCGATGCCCTCCATGACGGAGCGGATGGCCTGTAGCTGGTAATCGCGTCCCGCGATGGTGGTGTTGATTAACTCACTGGTGAGTGGCTTCTTGTGTTTGCGGAGGTGCAGTAGGCGTTCAAGGTCTTGTCGAGTAGGGAAGCCGTGGACCTTTTGCGGTGGGGCTTCGCCGAGGCTCCAGAAAAAAATATCGTGGCCGTTGGTGTAGAAACAGAAAGGCAGTTCGCCCCCCTGTTCGATCTGGATGTTTACGCAATATTGTTTGGCCTGTTCGCGCCCGATCTCGGCGTCTTTCGAGGATTTCTTGGCTTCGACCACGGCGAGAGGTTTGCCGTTTTTGCCGAGGAGGACGTAGTCGCTGAATTCGCGTTGAACATCGTAAGTGGCGGGATCTTCACGTAGGACAGCGCCAGAGCCGCGAGAAACGAAGAACTCTTCGATAACCTGAGTCCGGTCTGAAACATTCCACCCCGCTTCTTTGAGTCGGAGGTCTATGATTTCCTTTCGGAGTTGGGCCTCAGAAGACATGACAGGCGTTAAAAGTTCATCGCCCCGAAATTGCGACACAAGAAGCGCGAATCCAGGCATCTTCGCTCCATTTCTCCAAGGAGATAGTCGCGGGGGGGGCGTAGATTGTTGCGCAGATCCCGCCAAGGACAGCCCTCCGGCGCCTGAAACGTCCGAAAATAACGCAGCTTCTTCATCGCCCTCAAATTCGTTCAGCGCAATGGCAAGCTCCTCATCATAGACATCTGAGAGAGACTTGAGAAGCGGGGCGGAAAAAATGTAGGTCTTGAAGTCTGCCGCATCAACCGGCTCCTTGAGCAGCCAAGCGGCTTTACAGAGGCGGGATTCGAGTTGGAAAGAGAGAGTTGCCCCATTGAATCCCGAATCGTACCAGAATTGACTCTTTCTTGAAGAAGATAGGAGCGGTGGGAGTCGAACCCACATCAGCCGATTATCTATCGCACGGGGTATAAGCCCGCTGCTCTACCGTTGAGCTACGCTCCCGTCTGAATCGAAGGAATCAGACGAGACGTATTCGGAATGGTGCACTGAGGAAAATCTGCACGGATGAATGATCCCCCACGGACGTGGCTTCGATCAAGTTTAGAGTGGCTCGAATGTGCATTGCGTGTTCGCAGGCATGCGCAACCCATGACAAGTCTGGCGGTCAAATGTGATCGAGACGCCTCTTCATCAGCTTCCCGAACTTGCTTGGGAAATGCAGCACGAAGTGTTCTTCATCGCCTCGCGACCTGACATCGATACTTCCGAGAAGGGTAGAAATGCGCCACTCTTGTCGAACTTTTACTGTGCACCAATAACGCGAGAGATCACTCAAGACTCCAGTCATCCGGTAGCGGCCTAAAGCAAGACCGTTCGGAAGAAGACCGAGGAGATCCTCTTCGGTCAGTTCGAGACTTGTCGAGCCATCCCATCGTGAAAAGATTTCTTTGGCCACTTGCCTGTGTGCGTCTGTGAATTCTGGGGAAGGTTCGCCCGACAAGGGGTTATCAATACCGAGTCGTAACCCAGGAACGCTCGCCGCGATGCCTTGATATTCTGTTTCGTCGCGATTGTGACCGCTCATTTCGAGAGAATGGTTTCCGCCTCAGTAGCGCGCGCCGTCAGAATGTAGAGGCGACAATCGATGACGCCAGTCCTCAGCCAATTAAAAAATCCCATATGCGGGATAAGTGCTCACACATCCTTCGTGGGTGCGCAAGCTCAGAAAGCAGTTGGCCGTGTTCCTTCGCGAGAAACGTGGAACTCTCACGCTCGATCAGTTCGCCAAAAAGTTGGGAATTTCCGATTCGAGCCTGAATCGGCTGGAAATGGCCGATCAGAACCTGACCATTGATACCTTGGAGCGACTTTTGGACCGGCTCGGCTGCGATTTCGGAGATGTCTTCAAGCGCGAAAGGCGCTGATCGAAAATCGCCCGTCCCTCCGTGAAATGAGGCCATAATCGATGAGGCCAGTTCCGAAAATACCTCCTCCAGAAGAATGGCATTTCGAAGCTTTTCCAACTGTTTTGACAGGAGCGCGGCTATATTTTTGCTTCACCTACGAGTACGCACGTTGCGTTCCTTGGATCGTAGATTGGATAAAAAGGGAGCAGCGCGAAGGGCTGTCCAACGACCTAAAGATCATCGCCCGAAAAGTATCTGCATCGCCGGGCGAGCCAACGCGCTTGTCGTCTTTGCCAGAGCATTCGGACTTACTGCTGCCAGGTGTAGAATTTCCTCGCGTTCCCTTTTTGAAAACGGGTTATGCAGGTAGACCGGAAGAGGAATTTCCTGAGATTCCCTCAAGTCCTGCCCTCCAGCAGGCTATTCCGTATGGCGAAAAATGGGTTGGAAACGAGACATATGCATATCTGTCGGCCGAAAACCTTTACTCTTTTGAAGTGAATTGGAAGCGAAGCCCTGACGCGATCCTTTCTGCCTTCAAGAAATGGATAGATGAAAATCACCCGCGGGAAGGAGAAACTGGGAGGGGAACAAGTCGCGCGCGCATCATCGCAGGAAATTTGAAAGCTCTGGGAGTTTGGCGGCTTTTAAAATGGTTCAACGGCGACATATCCGAAGCTCGGAAGATCGTTGACCCCGTGAGACCAGACGCCTTGTACGCGCGAGAAGAAGATTGGCTTAAAGCTAGAAATCGAGCGCAACGCATCATTGACGATTGGAACGAAAGATCTTCTCCCGCTCTAGTTTCCGGGGAACTTCGCCGCAAGACTTCGTAAGCCAACCCGAAGTAGAGGTCGCTCGTGATGACAACCACGAGCTCAGACCAAAAATCAAAGGCGGAAGTTTTACGCGAGAAAGCCGCGGAGCTTCTTGCGCGAGCGAAGGCGACAGAAGCCGCTGAAAAGCGGCGCGAGCGAAAACGGAAACGTCGATGTGCGTTCCTCATTGGAGAGTCGGCGCTCAATCGCCCCGAGGTTGTGAAATCCATCTTGCCGCATCTCTCCGCGTCTCACCAAACTTACGTCCGCAACGTTCTAGGGCTTGAGGCACCATCTACCGGTCTCCCGGTTACGAAGCCTGTGTCACGCGATGAACCCTGAGCGGTGCATCCCTCTATCCATGGCGTTTCTGGGGAAGCGCACATTAAGTCAAAGCCCTGGGGCTTTGACTGTGCGCCTCGCGGGGCGAGGCGGTAGCGCTCCGGCGCTACCGGAAGTCGCTCGCTGCCGCTCGCATGTTGGAACGCAGATCGTCCGCGGCACGAGGCAATAGGGAAAAGAGCATGGCCATCTTCCATTTCAATATTCGAACGGTCCAGCGTTCGGAGAAAGGCGGTCATACCGCCGAGCAGCTCTCCTACATGCTGGGCGAGCGATTGCGGCTTCCGAGCGGGAAGCTCGTCAGCGCCAAGCTTGCTTCTTTCCACAGCGATGAAGCTAACTCGATCATCAGCGGAGTCATTGGATGGTCGGGCACCTGCCAGGGACTCGCCGACGCCACCGAATCCGCCGAGAGACGGCAGGACGCGCGTGTCGCGCGCCGCATCATCGTCGCACTTCCTCACGAACTGGATCGTGAGGCCCAGAAGCGGCTCGTCAAAAGCTATTGTCTCAAGATCCGCGATCTTCATGGCGTGGCCGTCGCCTACGCTCTCCATCCGCCCAACAAAAAGGGAGACGGCCGTAATCACCATGCGCATCTGCTTCTCACGACACGCCGAGTCGAGGCAGACAAGTTTAGAGCGAAGACACGCGAACTCGACACCATCGTCTCCGCGCGCGCGGCAGTTGAGGTCATGCGCGAGGAGTGGAGCAAGCGCGTGAATGCCGCGCTGAAAAAGTCAGGTGTCGCTTCGCGTATTTCCCATCTCAGCCTTGAGGCACAAGGCATCTCCTGCGAACCGACACGGCATGTCGGCCTTCGCGCAACCGCGGCTGCCCGTGCCGGGCGTCGCATGCAGGCAGTCGAACAAAATGAGCGAGCAAAACGAGATGACAGACAGATCACAAACGCACGAGTTGATGCGGCTCTCCGCCGAGCTCGAAAGGCTCGCGAGCGAGCTGGAGAGCGTAACGTCGCTGCTCGTCGAGGTCGGCGACATCTGGCTGGTGCCGGGAAAAGTCCAAGCCATCTGGGCGGAGGCCGGACAAACGCTGATCGACGGGGTGCCGTGCAATCTTTCCAAGCAGGAGGCGGCTCAAAAAGTCAACGATCTGCGGTCGCGCTCGATGAGCTGAAGCGCTCCATCGATCTCACGCGATTCGCCGGTGTGAGTGGCTGGCTGCTCGATGTGAGCGGTGGGATGGGAGGGCGTCATTTTCAAATGCGTCAGCCCGACGGCCAGCGCGAGATCGTGGTGAGCCGATCGCTCGACGGACAGTGGCGATATTTCCGACGCGACAGCGGCGAAGGCGGCAGCATCATCGATTTCGCGCAGAAGGAACTTGGCTGGGGCGATCTCGGCTCGGTGCGAAAACGATTGTCGGAGGTCGTGGCGGGATCGTTGCCGCCACCGGAGCGGAAGCGATTCGCTTCTTTCCCCATTGCCAAGCCTCGCGGCAGCGAGGCTGCGCCGCAGGCCGCGACAATCGACGCCATCCAATATCTGCAAAACGTCCGCGGATTTCGTGCGGAAACCCTCGACCATTTTTCCGGAAGCTGGCTCGACGATGGACGCGGCAATGCGGTTTTCCCGCACACCGAGGCCGGAGGCCACGGTGGAGAAATCCGCGGCGCGGGATTCCAAGGATTCTCAGCGGGCGGGACGAAAAGTCTCTGGGCTCATATTCCAGACCGATGCGAGAAACTCGTGATTTGCGAATCCGCAATCGACGCGATGTCTCACGCTCAGGCGCACGGACTTCCCGACAACACCGGCTACGTTTCTGTGGGCGGCGGTTTCGGCATCCCGATATTGGATGCAATCATCGAGATCGCTCGGCGCATGACGGCGGTGCTGCTTGCGGCATTCGACCGGGATTCCACGGGTGAATTCAATTCCGCGCGGACGATCATGCACGGACGTGCTGCCGGGTTGGAGGTGGTGCGGGATGCACCTCCCGAGGGTCGAAAAGACTGGAACGAGGTTATTTGCGCCGCGCCTCCTCAAGTCGAGGCGACCGAGGAAATCCCGTCGTTGTCTGCCGGCGAGTGGGAGAAGCAAATCATGTTCGCCGTGAACATGGAGGACGCGGTGGAGATCCGAAGGCTGCTCAAATACGGGCGGTCGCACCTCGACCTTGCCGATGGGTTCATCGACGAAACGATCCGATACGCGGAGCGGCATCTTCTTGCGGAGGACCTTCACCAATGAGAACGCCGTTCCGCGATTTCGGTCGAATATGGATGTGCTTTCCGTGTGGTGAAACGAGGAAGGAGGTGCGGTGATGCTTTCGAGCAAGAAGATCACGAGCGGGCACGAGATTCTCGCGATTCTGAACTGCCACCGACTGCCGGGGCGTCTGACGACCGCGGAAACCGCGGTGCTTCTCGGATTTCAGGAACACGACATCGCGCCGCTCGTCGCCGCGAAGATGCTCACGCCGCTGGGCAAGCCCGCGCCGAATGCGCCGAAATATTTCGCGGCGATTGAGGTTCAGGCGTGCGCGGAAAATCGGGACTGGCTTTCACAGGCGACGAAAGCGCTCACGCAGCATTGGCATCGCAAGAACAGCCGGAAACGGACCTCGCAGAGCGACCATCCAACCCTCGAACTCGAGGACGAAAGCTAGATGCCCGCCTCGATGTGGCCGAGACTCAAAAGCAGCTCGGGAGTCTTCTGCATGACTTCGAGAAGTCGCAGGGCGGCACCGGACGGCTTTCGTTCGCCCGACTCCCATTTGCGGACCGTGACCGAAGGCACGTTCAGAATCTGGGCGAACAAAGGACGGCTCAGGTTGCGCGCTTCGCGCAGCTTGACGATCTCGGTCGGCGAAAATTTCGGAGCCGGAGCCACAACTCGGAAGGAGCGGAGCGTCAGCTTCTTTTTGCCGGCATAGTGATCCGCAACGTCCCTCATGTCCCGCACGAGATCGGCGGGATCGAAGACGGCATCATCCCAGCTTGAAATGCGCTTTGAGGAGGGAGGCCGCTTGCTTGAGGCTTTGCTTTTCATCGTCGGTCAATGTTTCGCGTTTGGATTTCTTGTAGAGGGTCGCGAGGAAGATCGCGTCGTGCTCGGGCAGGTAGAGATAGATGACGCGAGCGCCGCCGCTCTTGCCTGCTCCGGCAAGACGCATCCGCGCTTTTCGAAATCCTCCTGTGCCTTGAATGACATCGCCACGTTCGGGATCCTCCAGCAGTTCCTTTTGGAATCGCCGATAGTCCTCGTCCCCGACCAGCGCCGTGACGATGGCGGTGAAACGCGGAAGTTCGATGAATTCCAAAGCAGACGGTATGTTACTTTGTATCATCTTTCAAGTTCCCGTTGCGGCCTGTGCCGGAGCCTCGTCGAGCGTGATGCGGAGCGGCATGGCGATGACTTTGCGCTCGGCGAGCGATTCGTATTCGTCGAGGGCCGGAAGGATGACCATCGCGCCTTTGGCGTAGGCCTCGTGCACGGCGCGGCTGCTGTGGCCCAGAGCTTCCTGCGCGAACCGCTGCGGATAGCCGCAGGCCTTGGCCCGCTGCGCCCAAGAATGCCGGTAGGAGTGAAGGCTGACGCCGGACACGCCCGCGATGCGGCACCGGCGGCTGAACTCGGTCGAACGCGCATTCGCGCCCGCCGTCCGGATCGTCGGGAAGAGCGGTCCGGTTTTTGGCAGCGTCTCCAAAAGCTGACGCAGCGTCTTGCCGATGCTGAGCCGTGCTGGCTCGCTGTCGGGGCCGAGCTTCTTGCGGCGATAGACGAGCAGCATGTTCTGCCAGTCGATGCTTTCCGCGGTGATCTCGGCGGCGTCCGACTGCGCGGCTCCGGTCTCGTAGAGGAACTGGTAGTAGGCGCGCTTTTCGGGATTCTTCTCGCTCGCCATGATGCGCGTGTGCTCGTCGGCGGTGACCGCGCGGCGGCGCTTGCTGACCTTCTTCGGCCAGCTCCGTTTCGTGAGGACCGGCCACGGCAGCCAGCCGAGATCGACGGCGAGGTTGTGCAGGCGGCGGAGGTAATGCGCGATGGAGTTGCCGTTGGCATGGACGACGGCGAGCAGATCCGCGGCGGTCGTCTGGACGAGCGGCTTATCGCGAATCGGATCGTAGGCGCGTGAGCACATCGTGCGCGCGCAACGCTCACGGGTGGCATCGATGCCGTGGCGCTCCATCTCGTGCATGACCTCGCGCCACGTGCGCTTGCTCATGCTCGGATCGTGCGCGGCGAGATAGGCGCGCGCGATGGAGAGATTCAGCGTGGGCTCTCGGTGCGATTCATTCTTCGCGTTGACGAGTTTCTGCGCCTCGCGCCGATCCTTCGTGCGCAGGCTGCCCTGCTTGTTGGTTCCGTTCTCCTGCCAGTAATAGACGCCGTTCTCGCGCTGATACAGGCGGTATCGATCCTTCATTTCCACGTGTGGTTGCGAGGCTACACGCGGCGAGTCGTTCTCCGTTACCGAGCAGTGGGCGAGTTCGCGTCGGATTCAAGCGGATTTTCGCGTGGAAAACCGATTGCTGGCAAAACCGCTGGCACTTGCCGGAAAATCGGACCTTCGTGAGTCGTATGTAACTGATTGATAACCAGTTACAAAGTGGCTCCTGAGGTAGGATTCGAACCTACGACCAATCGGTTAACAGCCGATCGCTCTACCACTGAGCTACTCAGGAATTCAGAGGGAGTGACAGAGAACAGGGATCGGCCCATCCTGTCAAGATCGTCCCTTGCATTTTTTCCGCGAAATTCGCTCATCGCGGGGATGCAAGCGTCCGGGCCATGCGTGGGAAAATCCATGCGTGGAAAGGCATGCACCCGAGCCAATAGAGACGCCCAAGCAATCCGAGCGGCCGGAACGTCGCCGTCTGCCGGAGCTCGCGATCGGTCACCTCGAACTCCAGCCAGGCCTCCCCCGGCAACCGCATTTCCGCAAAGAGAATCAGCCGGCCCGCCTTGCGGTCCGCGAGAATGACCCGCCAGAAATCCACGGCGTCGCCGGGGCGCAAATGCGTGGGATCCCGCCGGCCACGACGAAGCCCGATGCCGCCGACCAGACGATCCATCATTCCCCGCACCCGCCACGCCCAGTTCATCGACGGCCATCCGCGGCGCCCCCCAAGCGAGAAAATCGCGTCCACCACCGCCTCCCGCGGCGCTTTCAACGGTGCGACGCGCCGATCGGTCACGGTGCCGTGCTCCGGCGTGCGGATCGCCCGCATGCGCGAAGGGGGCAACGAGCCCGAGGCGAACGCGTCATACCACGTGGACGGCACGTGATTCTGCGCAATGCGCACGAACGCCTTCTCCACCGCCTGTCGATACGTGAGCAACTCCTGCAGAACGAGCGCCCGAATCGCCTCATCGCCGCAGACCGTGTCATGTGCGAGGCTATCCACCAGCGCCCGCGCGAGCCGAAACGTCGTGCTCGTCATGGAATACAGCCAGTAGGACGACAGTCGCGCGCTCAGGAACGGCACGGCGATGATCCATCGTCGCAACCCGCGCTCGACCGCGTATTGCCGAAGCAACTCCTCGTAGGTCAGCACCTCCGGCCCGCCGATATCGAAGCTGCGCCCCATGGCGTCCGCATTCCCGGCGACGCCTTGAAGATACGCGAGGACATTACGAACGGCGATCGGCTGGCATTTGTGCCGGGTCCACCGCGGCGTGATGAGCACGGGCAGTTTCTCGACGAGATCGCGGATGATCTCGAACGATGCGCTGCCGCTCCCGACGATGATCGAGGCCCGCAGCGTCGTGAGCGGGACGCGCGAGCCGCCGAGGATTTCCCCCACGCGCCGCCGCGATTCCAGATGTTCGGAAAGCCGGCCGTGCTCCGGCGTGATGCCGCCCAGGTAAATCACCTGCCGCGCCCGCGTTGCCTCGATCCGTTCCACGAAATTGCGGGCGATCGCCTCCTCCCGAGCCGCGAAATTGGCGCCGTCGCCCATGGCATGAACCAGAAAATAGGCGACCTCGACCTCCTCCGGAAACGCCTGCCCGCATCCGCCATCGTCGAGATCCGTCTCGACGACCTGCAGCCGTTCGCCATGCACCGCAAGCTCGTCGAGCGGCAGCCGGCGCGAATCCCGGACCACGGCGTGCACGGAATGGCCGCCCTCGAGCAGCGCCGAGAGCAGGCGCAGGCCGACATAGCCATTCGCCCCGGTGAGAAGAATCTTCATTGCCAAGCTGATACGTCCGCCGATGCCATCGGGGACGCCGAGGAAATGATCGGTATTGGTATCGAAACTGCTTATCCTCCGGAGAGCCTCTGCGCCCCCGCGCCGGCCGATGTGAATCCGTAACATGCAAGGCGCTCCGCACGACTCTTCCGTCAATCCGCTCTGGAACCCCGATCTCGCGCCCGTGCCGGCCGATCGACGCACCTGGAAGTGGTGGAACTTCGCCGCGCTCTGGATCTCGATGGCCGCCTGCATCCCGACCTACATGCTCGCATCGTCCCTCGTGGATTCTCAGGTCGGCATGAACTGGTCGCAGGCGATTCTCACGATCTTTCTCGCGAACGTGATCGTCCTGATCCCGATGATCCTGAACGCGCACGCCGGCACGAAATACGGCATCCCCTTCCCCGTGTATTGCCGCGCCTCGTTCGGCACGCTGGGCGCGAACGTTCCCGCGATCCTGCGCGCGCTCGTGGCCTGCGGCTGGTTCGGCATCCAGACATGGATCGGCGGCATGGCGATCTACCAGATCCTCGGCGAATTCTTTCCCGCCCTGCTCGCGGCAAAGCCCATCGCGGCTCTGGGCATCAGCGTCCCTCAGGCAATCTGCTTTCTTTTCTTCTGGGGGATCAACATGGCGGTGATCTACAAGGGCATCGACTGCATCCGCTGGCTGCTGAACATCAAGGCGCCCCTGCTCCTGCTCCTCGGCCTGGCACTTCTTGCCTGGGCCTACGACCGCGCTGGCGGCTTCGGCGCGATGCTCTCGCAGCCCTCGCAATTCGCCCCGGGCCAGCCCAGGGCGGGTCAATTCTGGGCCGTCTTCTTTCCTTCGCTCACGGGCATGATCGGGTTCTGGGCCACGCTCTCGCTCAACATCCCCGACTTCTCCCGCTACGCCCGCTCGCAGGCCGGCCAGATGGTGGGCCAGGCGATCGGCCTGCCACCGACGATGGCGCTGTATTCCTTCATCGGCGTCGCGGTCACCTCGGCCACGGCCGTGATCTACGGCGAGACGATCTGGGACCCCACCACGCTGCTCACGAAGTTCGACAACCCGATTGTCCTCTTCGTCGCCATGCTGGCGCTTTGCATCGCGACGCTCGCAACGAACATCGCCGCCAACGTCGTCAGCCCCGCCAACGACTTTGCGAACCTCTCCCCGCATCGGATATCCTTCCGCATGGGCGGCACGATTACCGGCATCATCGGCATCCTGATCATGCCGTGGAAGCTCCTCGCGGACCCCACCGTTTACGTCTTCACGCTGCTCGGCGGCTTCAGCGCCCTCCTCGGGCCGATTGGCGGCATCCTCATCGCGGATTACTTCGTCTGCCGGCGCACGAATCTGAATGTCGCCGCGCTTTACGACGCGAACGGCGAGTATCGCTACCACGGCGGCTTCAGCCTCGCGGCGCTGGGCGCCCTCGCCATCGGGGTGCTGCCGAATCTTCCCGGCTTCCTCGCGCAGGTGAAATGGATCGACGGCGCGCTCGTGCCGCCCGCGCTACTTGGCCTTTACCACTACGCGTGGTTCATCGGTTTCGGCCTCGCGTTTCTCACGTATCTTGGGTTGCGCCGACTTTCTCCGGCCCCAGTCCCGACCATCGCCACCCCCGCCGCCTCGTAAGTTTCTCCAATGACCGCGCCCGTCCTGCCCGCCACCCCCCACGTCCCGACGCCCTACACCGGCCCCACCGCCGCGGAAGTCCTCGCCCTTCGCAAGGCCCACCTCAACCCCGGCATTTTCCTCTACTACAAGCAGCCCATCATGCTCGTGGAAGGCCGCATGCAATACGTGTGGGACGAGACCGGCAAACGCTACCTCGACGGCCTCGGCGGCATCGTCACCGTGAGCGTCGGCCATTGCCACCCGAAGGTCGTGGCCGCAGCGAACCAGCAGACTTCCACGCTCCAGCATTCCACCACGATCTACCTCCAGCCGCACGTCGCGGAATACGCCGCCGCGCTCGCCGCAAAGATGCCCGGCGACCTCAAGGTCTGCTATTTCGTGAACTCCGGCTCCGAGGCGAACGACCTCGCGCTCCTGATGGCGCGGGCCTACACGGGGAACTACGACATCGTGGCCCTGCGCAATGCCTACCACGGCGGCAGCGCTTCCACGATGTCCATCACGGCGCATAGCACGTGGAAATTCAACGTGCCCCACAGCTTCGGCGTGCATCACGCGCAGTCGCCCTACCCCTATCGCGGACCCTACGGCCACGATGACGCGGAGGCCGGACGCAAATACGCCGACGACGTGAAATCCGTCATCGACTTCACCACTTCGGGTCAGGTCGCCGGCTTCATCGCCGAGTCCATCCAGGGCGTCGGCGGTTTCGTCGTCTTCCCCGACGGCTACCTCGAACAGGCCTACGCGCACGTGCGCGCCGCGGGCGGCGTGTGCATCGCCGACGAAGTGCAGACTGGCTTTGGCCGCACGGGTTCGCACTACTGGGGCTTCGAAACGCAGGGCGTGATCCCCGACATCGTCACGATGGCGAAGGGCATCGGCAACGGCGTGCCGCTCGCCGCCGTCGTCACCACTCCGGAAATCGCGAGCACGCTTGCCAGGCGCATTCACTTCAACACCTTCGGCGGCAATCCCGTGGTGAGCGCCGTCGGCAAGGCCGTCCTCGAGGTCATCGACGAGGAAGGCCTGCAGGAGAACTGCGCCCGGCTCGGCGAATACATCCTTGCGGGCCTCGCCCGGCTCAAGGACAGGCATTCGATCATCGGCGACGTCCGCGGCAGAGGCCTCATGCTCGCCCTCGAACTCGTCAAGGATCGCGCCACGAAGGAACCCGCGACCGCCGAGTGCGCCCAGGTCGTCGAGACCGCGAAGGAACTCGGCCTGCTGCTCGGCAAGGGCGGCCTCCGCGGCCAGACGATTCGCTTCGCCCCGCCGATGTGCATCACGCAGGACGACGCCGACTTCCTCCTCGCCGTTCTCGACGAAGCCTTCAGCCGGCTATAGTCAGCCCTGCTGCTGCGCGTCGGCTCCCGGCGCGCGGCGCTCGATCGTGAGCAGGCAGACGTCGTCCTCGAAGGCGGCCCCACCGGCCTCGAGCTGGATCTCGTCGAGCACGCACTCGCACATCCGTTGCGCCCCGAGCCCGGCATGTTTGCCTGCCGCGGCCATGAAACGCTCGACGCCGATCTCGTGCCCGCTCACGTCGCTCATCTCGGTGGCGCCATCCGTGAACAGGAGCACGAGATCGTCCACCGAGAGCTGGAACGTCTCCATCCCGTAAACCGCATCATCGAACAAGGCCAGCGCCGGTCCGTGCACCGAGCGGCGGGTGCCCAGCGGCGAAACCTGCCGCGTCGCCTTGCGAATCACCAGTGGCAGCGGATGCCCCGCGCTCGAAAGAAACACGTCGTCGCTGTTCGAATCGACCACGAGATAGCACGCGGTCACGAGCAGCGGCTCGTCAATGTTCCGCAGGATCGCCCGAAGCCCCCGATTGAGTTCCAAAAGAAAGACGTCCGGACTCTCCGCTCGTGATTTCAGCTCCTCGACCAGACCGCGCATGATCGCCGTGCCTAGCGCCGCGCGCAGACCGTGCCCCATGATGTCGCAGATCAGCACGCCGGCCTTCGTCGGGGAAACCGGAATGATCGTAAAGAAATCGCCGCCCACGGCTTCCGCCGGCCGGTAAACCGACGAGCACTCGATCCGCGCACAATCGGCGGAGGCGCCGCGGGGAAACACGTAGTGCCGCTCGGGCAGGAGCGCCTCCTGGATGCCCTTCGCCATCACAAGATCGTCCTCGAGCTGCAGATTCTTCGACTGCAGCTCTTCGCTGAGTTCCTCCAGCCGCCGGCGCTCCGCCTCAATCGTCTGCTCGAGCTGCTTCATCGCCGTCACGTCGTGCGAGATGCCAAATGTCCCCGTGATCTCCCCGAACTGATCGCGGAGCGGCAGCTTCGACGAAAGCACCCACGTGATCTTGCCATCGGGATGCGTCTCCCGCTCCAGCTGGTCGATGATCGGCTCGCCGGTGCGAATGATCCGGCGCTCATCGTCCAGGGCCTGTTGCGCATGCTCGGATGTGAAGAAATCGTGGTCGCTCCGGCCAACCGCCGCAGCGGGATCTCGCAGCTGAAAGAAATCTGCGTGCGACTGGTTCACGCGCACAAACCGACTTTCGAGGTCCTTGAAATAAATGCGGTCGGGCAATCGGGCGAGCAGGTTCTCGAGCATCTCCTGCTCACGAGCCAGATCCCCCTCCACTCTCGCTCGCTCCACGGCATTTCGAATGACCCGGCCAATGCAGCGCGCGGTCAGCTCGCTGAGGACCAGACAATCCTGCGCGCCGACATGCAGCACCGCGAGCTCCAGTGGTTCGCACGGCTCCTCGAGCAGCGCGACCACCGGGATGCGACCCGCGCTGGCGACCATCCGGCGCATTGCCCTTTGCATCGCGGAGACGTCGGCCTCGGGCATGGCGACAATGATGATCGACGGCGCCTTGCCATTGATCAGCGGAAACGCCTCGCCCGTCTCGGGAAGCGACTTCATGAGATACTGCCCGCGCAGACGGTCCCGCAGCAGGCGGTCGACCTTCGCCTCGATCCGGGGCTGATCGGTGATCAATACGATGCGATACATTGGGGAGAGAGCGAGGACGTCGCTAGGTTCCCGAAACTGGCGATTCGCGACCGTAATTTCAATGGTTCTTTCCCGAATTGTTGTTCGATCTTTCTCGAACTTCTTGTTGCGCATCGCCAGATCCGCCGTAAGGAGGAATTCATGACAACCATCGCCAAAGACCTCACGAAGGAAGCTCCCCGCAGTCCCCGTCTCCGCCTCGGCGGCTACGCCATCATTGCCCGCACGATCGACAAGGGGCATGCGCACCTGGCCGGCGCCACCGGCGATTACCACTACGACTGCCCGCTGGATAACTACCTCTTCGGGTTCAAGGGTGTCACCGGAGACGCCTTCAAGGAACAGCTTGCCGCCGGCGCCACGGACGAGGAGCTCGTCGCCTGGCTCGACGCGCACGGCACGCCGAAGACCGCCGAGGAGATCAAGGCCTGGTCGGACAGCGTCGAGGCCGCGAATCCCGCAAAAGATCCCGAGAAGCGCAGGTGGTTCCAGGGCGAGCTCGCCAAGCTGAACCTCGATCTCGAGAACACGACCCTGTTCGACTGGCTCGAAGCCGACGACAAGGCGACCTTCGCGAAGTAAGGCGAACTCGCCGTTCCCCCCGGAAACGATCCGCCCGCCGGGCCTCAGAGATACAGGCTGGCCATCTGCCGCCAGTAGTGGCCGTGGTGGGCACGCTCGTTCCACCGGAACATCTCGTGCTTCAGCCCCTTGCCGCGAAGGATGTCGCTGAAATGCTCGTTGTTGTCGCGGAAGGGATCCTCCTTCCCGACGGTAAAGACCATGTCGATCTCCTGCAGACGCCTGATCTGATCTTCCGCATTCAGGCCCGGCAGAAAATGCGTGGGCGTGTGGTAGTAGATGTCCTCGTTGTAGAAGCCGTCGAAGAGGTCGCGGAAATGCTCCACGTTCATCGTGAGGTCGTAGCGCCCGGAAAAGGCCTTCAGACCCGTGAACAGATGCGGATGGCGGAACGTGATGTTTGCCGCGTGAAAGGCGCCGAGACTGCATCCATGGGCCGTCACCCGCGGGTCGGGATTCTTCGCGTGCATGAACGGGAAGACCTCGTGGAGAATGTAGTCCTCGTATTGCTTGTGCCGCTGGATCCGGCCCGAAGGATGCGCCCAGAAGCAATAGAAACTCTCGGGATCGATGCTATCGAGGCAGAAGAGCTGGAGCTCCCCGCGCTCGATCTTCGGCCGCAGCACCTCGACCATGCGCATGTTCTCGTATTCGTAGAACCGGCCGCCGCGGGTTGGAAAGACGAGCATTTTCTCGCCTGCATGGCCAAAGACCAGCAGTTCCATCTGGCGATTCAGGCGCCAGCTCCACCATTTGTGGTATTCCCGATTCATCGACTGCGGCCGGATTCATGCCGCCGGCGGCGTCACAAATCGCGGAAGTAATTGTCAATTTCCTGTAGCAATTCCCGTTCCGCCCTCTCCTGCCCGGGGTAGGCGTGATGCCCGGCCGGCAGCGTGAAGAGCGATTTTGGTCCCGCCAGCGCGTTATAAATGGCGAACTGCCCCGCCGGTGCGACCGAGGGATCGTAGAGCGCGCAGGCGCAATGCACGGGGATCCTCACGTGCGCCGCGGCACTGGCCGCGTCGAAATAGGCCAGCGTGTCCCTCGCCTTGGGGTGCCGCTTCACGAACTTCTGCACGCTCGCCGCGCTGCCGGTGGAGCCCAGTTCGAGCCGCAGCGGCTGGTGACCGAAGGTCGGCACGTTCAGGTGCGCGCGTTGCACCCGGGCCTCCCACGGCAAGGCAAGCGCGCCAATGCCTCCGCTGAAGCTGATGCCGAGATAGCCGACATGCCCGGCGACGTAGGGGCAGAGCCGCAGGAGCGCGCTGAAGGCCGTCCAGAGATCATCGACACACCCGCCGAGCACGTAGCGATTGCGGTCGTGAATATCGTGCAACACATGCCACATCGGATCGCTGGAAATCGTGCCGTGAATCGACCGCCCGATCCCGCGCGAAAAGGGAAACAGCAGCGCGGCATCCGTGAAGGGCAGATGGGTGTCCGGTCCCGGGCGCCCCGCGTAACCGTGCCCGATCACGAATCCCCGCCGCACCGGACCCTCGCGCGGCAGCAACAGCCAGCCTCGCGCGCGAACGCGATCGGTCGACCAATACGAAATTTCGAAGACGCGCCACGCGGCGGCATCCGTGCCCGTGTCCCGCAGCGTCGGCTTCGTCGCGACCTTCAGCGCGCGATCGTAGCGAGCGCGCCAGAAATTCGCAAAGTCGGCGGGAGGCGTCGGCGCCGTCACGCGCAGGAGATCGCTCTCGGAATACCCGTGCGTCGGGTCGAACCCATAGCGCGGCGCGGCGAGTCCGGTGCTCATGGCGTGCGCTCGAGGAAGCGGCCCCGTCCCACCGTGCCGACGAAGACGCCATCGCGCACCGCCACCTCGCCACGCACCGTCACCACGCTCGGACGGCCCTTGATCTCCCAGCCCTCGAAGGCGTTGTAGTCGACCGCGTGCGTCTGCGTCGCCTTCGACAGCGTGCCGCGATACGACGGATCGTAAACGACGAGGTCGGCGTCCGCCCCGGGCTGGATCGTCCCCTTGCGCGGAAAGAGGCCGAACTGCCTCGCCGCGTTCGTGCTCGCGACGGCGACGAAGGTCTGCAGATCGAGCCGGCCGGTGCACACGCCGTGGGTGTAAAGCAGGTTCACGCGTTCTTCGAGGGACGGAATGCCGTTCGGAATCTTCGTGAAATCGGAGACTCCCATCGGCTTCTGCGTTTCGAAATCGAACGGCGCGTGATCCGTCGCGACCGTCTGCACCGTGCCCGAGCGCAGCGCGTTCCAGAGAAACTCCTGATTCGCCACGTCTCGCAACGGCGGCGACATCACGAATTTGGCGGCCTCGAATCCGTCGCGCTCGGCATACGTGCGGTCGAGCAGCAGATACTGAATGAGCGTCTCGATGGCGACGTTCACGCCCTTCAACCGGGCCTCCACCGCCTCGCGCACCGCCTCCACGCAGCTCGTGTGCACGATGTAGATCTGCGCGCCGGTGAGCTGCGCAAAGCTCATGAGATGGTGCACGCCCTCGGCCTCCACCTCGGGCGGCCGGCTGAGATAGTGCCCCTCCGGCCCGGTCACGCCCGCGGCGAGCAACTCCTTCTGCCGCTCGGCGACGAGGGTCTCGTTCTCGCAATGCGCGCAGACGACCACGCCCAGTTCACTGGCGAGCTTGAGCGTGCGATAGAGCTCGCTGTCGTCGATGCCAAACGCGCCCTTGTAGGCGAGGAAGATTTTGAAGGACTGCACGCCCCGCGCGACGATCTCGCGAAGCTGCGCTTCGCTGCCGGCGTCGAATCTCGTGACGCCCATGTGAAAGCTGTAATCGCAGGCCGACCTGCCTTCGCTCTGCGCGCGCCAGGTCTCGAAGCCGGCCATGGGCTCCTCTGCGCGCGATGGGCAGCACATGTCGAACAGCGTGGTCGTGCCGCCGACGAGCGCGGCCTTGCTCGCGGTCTCGTAGGTGTCCCGCGAATACGTGCCCATGAACGGGAGGTAGATGTGCGTGTGCGGATCGATGAACCCGGGAAACACATGCTTGCCCGTGGCATCGATCACCTCGGCGCCCGCCGGCGGCTCGATGTGAGAATCGATGCGCGTGATCGTTTCGCCCTCGCACCAGATGTCCGCCACGTAGCGGGCGTCGGCGGTGACGATTTCACCGTTCTTGATGAGCAGACTCATGGGAAATTCTTTCTCACACGGAGAGCGCGGAGGCCACGGGGATTTTCCCCGAGAGCCCCCCGAAGGACTCTATCTGGCCCAGACGTCTCCCTCGCCCGGGGCGAACCAGCGCGACGTGGTGACCTTTTGCTGGGTGTAGAACGCGACGCCCTCGCGCCCCTGCAAATGCAGATCGCCGAAGAACGACTCGTTCCAGCCGCTGAACGGGAAAAACGCCATCGGTGCGGGCACCGCCACGTTCACTCCGACCATGCCGGCATTGATGCGGTGGCGAAACTCGCGCGCCGCGCGGCCGGAATTCGTGAAAATCGCCGCGCCGTTGCCATAGGCCGAGCGATTGGCCGTTTCGATCGCGGCATCGAGATCATCCATGTGCACGACGCCGAGCACCGGGCCGAAGATCTCCTCGCTCATCACGGTCGCGTCGGGCGCGACGCCGTCGAGGATGGTCGGCCCCACGTAAAAGCCATTCGGCGCGCCGTCCACGCGCACCGCGCGGCCATCGGCCGCCACCCGGGCGCCCTCGCGCTCACCGAGATCGATCAACGACGCGACCCGGTCGCGATGCGCCGCGGTGATCACCGGCCCCATCTCGACGTTCGCGTCGCGGAACGCAGCGCCCACGCGGATGCGTTTCGCCGCGGCGACGAGTTCGGGAATGACGGTGTCCCGCGCCTTGCCCACGGCGATCGCCGTGGAACCAGCCATGCAGCGCTCACCCGCGCAGCCAAACGCCGCCTCGACCAGGCCGCGCACGGACTCCGTCACCGTCGCATCGGGCATGATCAGGATGAAATTTTTCGCGCCGCCGGCGGCCTGCACGCGTTTGCCGTGCTTCGTGCCGATATCGAAAATGTGGCGGGCGACGGGGGTCGAGCCGACGAAGGAAATCGCGCGCACCTTCGAGTGCACGAGCAGCGCATCGACGCAGGCGCGGCCGCCCTGGACGAGGTTGAAGACGCCCTTCGGCAGGCCGGCGACGTCGAGAAGCTCGGCGAGACGCGTCGCCGTAAGCGGCACCTTCTCGCTGGGCTTGAGGATGAACGTGTTTCCGCAGGCGAGCGCGAGCGGGAACATCCAGAGCGGCACCATGGCCGGAAAATTGAAGGGCACGATGCCCGCGCAGACGCCGAGCGGCTGGCGGATCACGTCGCAGTCGATGCCACGGGCGATGTTCTCGAGCGACTCGCCCATCAGCAGGCTCGGCGCGCCGCAGGCATACTCCACCATCTGGATGCCGCGTCGAAGGTCGCCGCGCGCCTCGCCGAGCGTCTTGCCGTGCTCGGTCGAGATCGTGAGTGCGATGGACTCGAACTCCGCCTCGAGCAGCGCCTTGTAACGGAACAGGACGCCAGCGCGATCGACCGCCGGAGTGTCGCGCCAGCCCGGGAAGGCCGCGCTGGCGGCATCGCAGGCCTGGTCGACCAGCTCCGCCCCGGCCAGCGGCACCTCGGCAATAATCTCGCCGAGAGCCGGATTGAAAACCGGAGCGGACTCGGCGGCGGGGGAAACGATCCACTCGCCGCCGATGAAACTTTTACAGATTGTCATGAAATCACGGAGTCCGCGGCTCAGCCACGGGCCAGCGCGTCGGATTGCGCGACGAAATCGTCGCCGCTCCACTCACCGTCCGCCTTCACCATCTTCTTTGCCTCCTGCGCGGCCTTGCGTTCCTTCTGCATGCGCACGAGTTCGGTGTGGCTGGTGAAGTAGGGCAGGCTCGCGCCGCGGAAATCGTCGAGCGTCTCGAAGCCATGCTTCTCCATGAAGGCCAGGAGCTGGTCGCACATCGGCTTCACGCAATCGTAGCCGAACTTCATTACGCCGGTGCAGACCTGCACCGTGTGCGAACCGAGCAGGATGAATTGCGCGGCGTCTTCGCCGGACTCGATGCCGCCGAGGCCGGAGAGCGTGCGGCCAGGGAACTCCGCATTGATGAGCTGCGAAATCTCCATGCACATGCGCAGGGCGATCGGCTTGACAGCCTTCGACGAGTAGCCACCGGGCGTCGTGTAACCCTCGACGCTCGGCTCGGGGCGAAGCGTCTCGAGATTCACGCCGATGACGCTGCGGATGGTATTGATCGCGCTCACGCCCTGGCAGCCGGCCTTCAGCGCGGCGCGGGTGGGCTCCTCGATGTGCGTGATGTTCGGGGTCATCTTCGCCCACACGGGCTTCGTCGTTGCGCTCATCACCCATTCGGAAACCTGCCCGAGAATTTCGGGATCCTGGCCCATGGCGCCGCCCATTTTCCGCTCGGGCATGCCGTGCGGGCACGAGAAATTCAGCTCGAAGGAATCCACGCCCGCCGCTTCGCAGCGCTGGACGAGCTCGATCCACGCATCCTTGTTGTATTCCTCCATGATCGACGCGATGAGGACGCCCTCGGGGTGCGCGTCCTTGATCTTCTTGAACTCCTCGATCCAGATGTCGAGCGAGCGGTCACTGATGAGCTCGATGTTCTCCCAGCCGATGATCTCCTTGCCATCGGCGGCCTTGAGCTTGCCGTAGCGGGGCGCAACGTTGATCACCTTCGAGGCGTCGAGGCTCACCGTCTTCGCGATCACCGCGCCCCACCCTTCGCGGAAGGCGCGGTTGATGACGTTCATGTTCGTGCCGGGAGGGCCGGAACCGATGATGAAGGGGTTCGGCAATTTGAGTCCGTCAACGGTCGTCGCGAGAGTGGCCATACGTCTTTAGGGGATTCCTTGATGAAAGAGTCTTGTTTAGCAATTTCGAGGCCAACTGCGTCATGCGCAACTGCCGAGCCACGCAATCGTCTTGTCGGCAAGGCGATCGAAAGCGGCGACGGCCAGCTCGAGATGCTCCTCCTTCGTGTCCTCGATCTTGTTGTGGCTGATGCCATGGAGACTCTGGACGAACATCATGACGGTCGGCACGCCGGCGCGAGACACCTCGGCGGCGTCGTGGAGCGGACCCGAGGGCAGCCGGTGGGAAACGCCGGCCGTTTCGAAGATCGCGGCGTCGCAGAGCTCGATGAGATCGGGCGCGAAGGGAATCGGCTCGATATGCCAGAGGCGCTCCCACGAGACGGTCACGCCCCCCTCGGCAGCGAAGCGCTCGCTGGCTTCGCGAGCCTCGGCGAACATCGCGGCGAGCGCGGCGGGGTCGAGATGCCGCTGATCGAGCGTAATGCGGCACCCGGCGACGACGCTGGTGACGATGCCCGGTTCGGTCCTGCAGGAGCCGATGGTGCAGACGCCGCCGTGGCGCTCGGCGACGCGGTAAATTTCCGGACTCATCTTCGCGGCGGCGAGGAAGGCGTCCTTCCGGCGGTTCATCGGCGTGCTGCCGGAATGCGCGGCCTGGCCGTGGAAGGTGATGGCATGGCGCTCCACCCCGCAGGTGCCGAGCACGACGCCGAGCGGCAGGTCGAGATCGAGCAGCACCGGGCCCTGTTCGATGTGCAGCTCGAGGTAGGCGGCGGCGTTCTTCAACTCGATCCCGCTCTCCATCACGCGCTCGAAATCGATTCCCCGGGCGCGCAGCGCATCCGGCAGCGAAATGCCGTCGCGATCCGTGAGACCACGCGCCTCGTCCCTGTCGAGGGTGCCGCCGCACGCGGATGAGCCGAAGAGACTTTTGCCAAAGCGCGCGCCCTCCTCGTCCGCCCAATCGACAAGCCGCACGGTGACCGGCGGGCGACCCTCGTATTGCGCAGCGAGGCGGCGGAGAATCTCGAGGCCGGCAAGAACGTTCAGACAGCCGTCGAGCCAGCCGCCGTTCGGCACGGAATCCATGTGGCCGCCGATGAGAAGCTCCTTCTCGGATTCGCCGCGCATCGTCGCCCAGAGATTGCCGGCGGCATCGGTGTGGACCTCGACCGGAAGTTCGGAAAGCCTGGCCGTGAGCCACTGGCGGACCTCCGCCCACAGGTCGGTGAAGGCGACGCGCTGGGCGCCATTTTCGTCGGCGGTGAAGGCGCGCAGTTCCTTGAGCTCGGCGACGGTGCGCTTCGGATCGAGGGGATGACTCATGAAAAGGCATTAAGCAGAAGGCGTGCGCGAAGTCGATGTCCCCTTGCAAAAGCGACCGATCACAGGAGGGCGTGGCACTGCGGGTGCTTCCCTTCGGCGTCTCCCATGCACTCCGCCGCGATTCCCCCGGTCACCCGGCGCGGCCTCTTGCTCGGGCTGCTCGCGGCAACGGCCTGGCTCGCACCCGGCCTCGCGGCGGTCGCGCAGACGACGATCACCGTCCTGCAAACCAACATCCACCGCGACATCGGCGCCAGCGATTCGAACACGAGCGCCCAGCCCCACCTCGCGCAGGAGGTCAACTTCTTCAGCCCCGACATTTGGACGATTCAGGAGCTGGGCGGAAACAGCGTCGGCTTCAACATCACCACCGCCACGAATTCGCTCGTCGCCTTCGTGCAAAGCAACCTCACGATCTACGGGCCCACGCCGGTGCAGAATACGGACTTCTACGTCTACGTGGCCACTCGCAACGACGGCTACGAAACCACCGCGATCGTCTCCCGCTATCCCATCCTCAATGCCTCGACGTATTCCGATTCCGGTGGCGGCTACCAATCGCTCCGCGGCCTGGCGCGCGTGACGGTGGACATCCCGGGCGACACGAATCTGGACATTTTTACGATGCACCTGAAGGCGCTGAACGACGATACGTCCGCCGGAAAACGCCAGGCGGAGGCCGCCGCCAACAGCGCCACGATCGGTTCCTGGATTGCGAGCCATCCCAGCGACGCGGTGATCGTCACGGGAGACTTCAACGAGACCTCGGAGGCGAGCGCGTCGGCGAACTGGAGCGGCCACCGGCTGGGCGACACGATCACCCTGGCCAACGGCACGACCGCGATTTACAACCCCGTCGCGAAACTGCTCGCTGCCGGCCTCAAGGACCCTCGCCCGACCAGCAGGAACGGAAGCCTGAGCACGATCTCCTCCCGCAAGCCGACCTCGCGCTTCGATTACATCCTCTACGGACCAAACGCCCGATACCTCGGCGGCCAGGTCTTCAATTCCGCGCTCTTCAGCACCTCCGAACTGGCCGCCATGAACGCGAAGAACGGCACAACTCTCACGACATCGACCTCGTCGCTCGCCTCCGATCACCTCGCCGTCTTTTCAACATTCGCGATCGTTCCGGAGCCGGGCACGCTCGTGCTCCTCACGTGCGCCGGAGGGATCCTGGCATTTCGAGCGTGGCGCCGGGCAACGAGCTGACGGCGGCTATCCGAGCCAGCCGAGCACAACCTGCGGATAGACGCCGAGAACGAGAATGAGGGCGGCAAGCGCGCTGACGCTGATGGAGCTCGCGAGCGACACCGGAATTTCCGGCGCATTGTCCGGGGCGGGCTGCCAATACATCGCACGCACGACGAGCAGGTAGCTGTAGAAACCGCAGGCCACGGCGACCGCGCCGACGAGGATGAGCCACGTGTGGCCGGCCTCGATCGCAACCTGGAAGACGAAGAGCTTTCCGAGAAAACCGGCGGTGAACGGGATGCCCGCGAGCGAGAGCATGGAGAGCATCATCGCCCCGGCGAGCCAGGGCGCGCGGCGGGACAGACCGGCGAAATGCGAAATGTCATCCCCACCGGCCGCGCGGGCCACGAGAGCGGTGATCGCGAAGGCGACGAAGGTCATCAGCAAATAAGCGACGAGGTAGAACTGGATCGCGGTCCGCGCGAAGGCAACGCCAAGACTGGCCACAGCCATGAGGATGAAGCCCGCGTGGACGACGCTGGAGTAGGACAGCAGGCGCTTGAAATTGCGCTGCGGCAGGGCTGAGAGTCCGCCGAAGATGAGGGTCGCACCGGCGATGAACGCGAGGAGCACGTCGATGCGGGGCCGTAGCGGCTCGAAGCCCAGGAAAAGATCGAGCACGCGCACGAGCACAATGAAACCGGCCGCCTTCGACGCCACGGAGAGATACGCGGAGATCGGCGTCGCCGCGCCCTGATAGACGTCGGGAATCCAGAACTGGAACGGGACCGCGCCGATCTTGAAACCGAGCGCGATGAGCACGAGGCCGAATCCGAAGAGCAGCGCGGTATGGCTGGCGGGCGGGAGAGTCGGCAGCACGGCGGCGATCGCGGCGAGATTCGTCTGCCCGGTGACGCCGAAGATCCAGGTGACGCCATAGACGATGAAGCCGGTCGAGAGCGCGCCGAGGATGAGGTATTTCGTGCCGGCCTCGAGCGTGGTGTGGCTACGGCGAAGGTAGGCCACAAGCACGTAGAACGAGATCGTGACGAGCTCGAGCGAAACGAAGATGGCAATGAAGTCGGTGGCCGACACCATCCACATGAGGCCGGCGCAGGTGAAAATCGGCAGCGTGATGAATTCCCCGAGACCGGCGCCCTTCGTCTCGCCAGGAATGAAGCGCTCGATAATTGGCGCGTAGTCGATCGTCATCACGAGCACGACCATCGTGCAGATGATGGCGAAGCGTTTGAAGAACATCGCCATGGGGTCCGCGCTGTAAAACGCGGCGTAGGGCGCGCTGGCGTCGATGTATTGCGGAAGGGCGAAGAGCGAGGCCACGAAAATGATGCCCAGGCCGAGAAGACCGGCGTAAACGAGGTAGCGCTTGTCCATTTTGGCATCGAATGCCTCGGACATGAGCAGCCCGATGCCGAGGGTGACGACGAGAGCTTCGAGGTAAATCGGATTCACGGCAGCAGAAGAGCAGGAGTGACGTAGGAAAGAAGAAGCTGCGGGCAGAAGCCGATGACGAGCAGCGTCGCGATCAGCAAGATGATGGCGTAGCGCGAGACGGGCGCGAGGTCCGGCAGGTGAGCCCAGCGCTCGGGCCGGGGGCCGAAAAAGACACAGCGGTAGGCGCGAAGCATGTAGACCGCGGAAATGACGAAGCCCCAGACGGCGATGATCGTCGTGACCTGAAGAAACTTCAGACCGCCCTGCGGAATCTGGTTCGCCACGCCGAACGAGCCAAGGAACACCATGATTTCCCCGGCGAAATTCGCAAAGCCTGGCAGGCCGATCGAGGCCATCGTCGCCATGCCGAAGAGCAGGCCGAAGCGGGGCATCGATTTCGCGAGGCCGCCGAGATCCGCGAGATCGAGCGTGCCGGTGCGTTCGCGGAGGGAACCACTCAGCGCGAACAGGGCGGCGATCGAAAGGCCGTGAGCCACCATCAGCACCGCGGACCCACTCAGGCTGAGAGGATTCCACGCGGCGATGCCGAGGAAGATGTAGCCCATGTGCATCGCGCTCGCGTAACCGAGCATCCAGTCGAGTCGCTTTTGCGCGATGGTGACGAGGCCGATGTAGAGAAGGTTGCCGATGATGAGGACGAGGAAGATGTCGAGGTAGGAGATCGACCAGCCGAAGGGCAACGCGACGCGGGTCGCGAGAATCGAGTCGGGGAAGATCGGCGTGATGATGCGCAGGATGCCATAGACGCCGAATTTCTTGAGGGCGCCGGCATGGAGCATCGAGACGGGCATGGGCGCGGAGGCATAGACCGGCGGCGCCCAGGAGTGGAACGGGAAGAGCGAAACGAGCGAGCCAAACCCAATGAGCAGCGTCCAATACACCCAGTGGGGCGGATTGAGCACCCCGCTCGCCGCCATCGACTGGATGGTGGTCATGTCGAACGTGCGCTGGCTGGCGGGAATGGCGAGATAGAGGCCAAGGATGCCGAGGAGCAGGACGAAGCTGCCGACGGCGAGGTAGATCATCGCCTTCCACGCCGCGCTCTGGCGATCTCCGGAGCCCCAGATGCCGATCATCAGGAAGGTCGGGATAAGCGCCAGCTCGTGGAAGGCGTAGAAGAACAGAACGTCCGTGCTGGAGAATGCGCCGAAGAGGCCGGCCGAGATGAGCAGCACGCAAGCGTAGAAGAGATTCTCGCGCGACTTGATCGGCGGAATCATCCAGACGGCGCTCGCCGTCACGATGGCGGAGAGCAGGAGCAGCGCGAGACTGAGGCCGTCTGCGCCGAAGCTCAGCGAGAGGCCGAGCTGTTCGGAGACGGGATACTGCGAGACGAACCAGAGACCGCCCTGGGATACCGGATATTGGAAGCAAAGCACCCCGGTGAGCGCGAGCATGAGAACGCTGACGGCCCGGGCCACGAAAGGCGCGTTCGCCCCGACCATGATGAACAGGGCGGCGACGATCGGAATGAGCGTGAGGCAGAAAAGCGGGCTGGGCAGGCTCATGGAGCGATGAGGATGTAAAGGAGCGCGATGACGCCGGCCCCGAAAAAGAACGCGTAGGCCTGGATATTCCCGATCTGGAGGAAACGCAGGGCGAAACCGAACGCCCAGGTGAGCTTCGCGCTGCCGTTCACGCCGACGCCGTCAATGATCCAGCGATCAACGAAGCCCGCGACCTTCGCAGTGCCGTCCTGCACGGTGCGCACGAGTTTCGCGTAGAGGTCGTCGATGTAGAGACGGTTCGCGAAGAGCGGGATGAGGATGGGATCCTTCTTCGGCGCGCCGCGGTAAATGAAGAGGGTGAGCGCGAGACCGGCCACGAAGACGGCGGGAATCCCGAAGTGGAGCCAGGGCGGCGCCTCGGGTTCCGGGAGTTTGCCGAAGAACGGCTCCTCGATAAACGAGTATCCCGCCAGCAGCGCCGGGATGGACAGCAGGATGAGCGGAATGATCATCACGGCCGGCGATTCGTGGGCGTGCTTCGCGGCATCGCTGCGCGGAGCGCCGAGGAAGGTGACCACGAGCATGCGCGTCGTATAGATCGCGGTCAGGAAGACGCCGCCGAACGTCAGCCAGAACAGCGGCTGATTCTTCCACGCGAACTCGATGATGAGGTCCTTGCTGAATCCACCGCTGAAGCCGGGACAGCCCATCAGCGCAAAGCCGCCGATCGCCATGGCGAGGAACGTGATCGGCATTTTCTTCGCGAGGCCGCCCATTTTCCAGATGTCCTGCTCGTGGTGCATGCCGAGGATGACCGAGCCGGAGCAAAGGAAGAGCAGGCACTTGAACCAGGCATGCGTGAAAAGGTGGAACATCCCCACCCCGGCGCTGGTTCCGACCGCGATGCCGACGACCATGTAACCGAGTTGCGAAATCGTGGAGTAGGCAAGGATGCGTTTGATGTCGTTCTGCTGCAGGCCCATGAGGCCCGCTCCGAAGCAGGTGATCGCGCCGATCCATCCGACGACGGTGAGCGCGTCGGGCGAGCCCTCCAGCACCGGGAAGATGCGGGCGAGCAGATACACGCCGGCGGCGACCATCGTGGCGGCGTGGAGCAGCGACGAAACCGGCGTCGGGCCTTCCATCGAGTTCGGCAACCACACGTGGAGCGGGAATTGCGCGGATTTGCCGACCGTGCCGCAGAAGACGCAGACGCCGGCGACGGCGAGCCAGAACGACGACCCCTGGAAAGCCGCGACGCGATCAGGCAGCTCGGAGAAAAGGAGTGTGCCGGTGACGCTCCAGAACAGAAGGATGCCGAGCATGAAGCCGAAGTCGCCGATGCGGTTCACGATGAACGCCTGCTTCGCGGCATCGCCCGCGGAGGCCCGGCCGTAGTAGTGCCCGATGAGGATGTAGGAACTCACGCCGACGAGTTCCCAGAAGATGAACATCATCAGGAAGTTGTCCGCGAGGACGATGCCGAGCATCGAAAAGAGGAAGAGCGCGAGGCCGGCAAAGTAGCGGCTGTAGCCTTCCTCTTTCGCCATGTAGCCGATCGAGTAGACGAAGACGATCGTGGCAATTGTCGTGACGATCACGAGCATCGAGCGGCAAAGCGCGTCGATCTGCAATCCGATGGGAATCGTGAAATTCGCGTCCGGGCCGATGATCCGGGTGAAGTTGATCCAGTCGACGCTCACCGCGATGTCCTTGCCGGCCAGGAAGATCATCCAGCTCAGCACGCAGCCGACGGCCGCCGAGAGGATCGCGAGGCCGGCGCTGAGGGGCTTCGACCGGCCGCCGAAGAACAGGATGGCCGCGGCCGCGACCAGCGGCAGAAAGAGGATGATCCAGGGTGCGGTTTGCGGATTCATCTAATACTTGAGGGCGTTGAGGTCCTCGACATGGGTCGTCTGCCGGGCGCGGTAGAGCGCAACGATGATCGCGAGACCCACGGCGACCTCGGCGGCGGCGACGGTGATGATGAAAAACACGAGCACCTGCGCATTGTAGTTCGGCAGACCCTCGACGAGCCGGAAGCGCGAAAAGGCGACGAGTGAGAGGTTCGCGGCGCTGAGCATGAGCTCGAGGCACATGAAAATGACGAGGATGCTTCGGCGAAGGAGCACGCCGGCGAGCCCGATGGCAAAAAGCAGTCCGCTAACGGCGAGGTAAAGGGAAAGAGTCGGCTCCATGTTAAAAATGCGGAATGCGGAATGCGGAACGCGGAATTTTCCGTGAAGGAGCCGTGTATTCCGAATTCCGAATTCTGAATTCCGAATTCATTTCAGCTCCTTCTTGCTGAGGACGACGACGCCGATCGTGGCGACGAGCAGGAGGACGCCGATGATCTGGAAGGGCAGGTTGAACTGCGTGAAGAGAGTCGTGCCGACGGATTTCACGTCGTTCGACAGCGAGACTCCGACGACGGGCTTCGTGGCTTTGAAAAACGCGTCGTTCGAGTGCAGGACCTTCATCAGGATGACGAGGAAGCCGAGCAGCACGGCCCCTCCGCCGACGACGGCGGGCAGGTTGAGCTTGCGGGTGCGCTCGGCCTTGAGATCGAGCAGCATGATGATGAAGAGGAAGAGGACCATCACCGCGCCGGCGTAAACGAGGATCTGGATGATGCCGATGAAGTAGGCATCGAGCATGATGAAGAGCGAGGCAAGGCCGAGGAACGACATCACGAGGCACATCGCCGAGGTGACGGGATTTTTGGCGAGCACCACTCCCACGCCGAAGGCGAGCATCAGTGCGGCGAAGGTCCAGAAGAGGAACAGGGACACGGTGGTGGGTTCGGCGAAGGGGTTGGTTGGCTCTCTTGACGCGGAACTATTTTTGATCGTTCCACTTGTTGATCACGTCGGGCATCACGCCGCCGAGCTCGTAGAGCTTGGCCTTGTTGTGCTTCATTTCCGCGCGGCTGTAGCCGGTGATCGCGTAGTCCTTGCGCAGGAAGATGGCCTGCTCGGGGCAGACTTCCTCGCAGAGGCCGCAATAGATGCAGCGGATCATGTCGATTTCGAATTCCTTCGGGCGCTTCTCGACCTTCGCCCAGACGTCGGTCCGGGGAATTTCCTCGGGCGTGATGGTGATCGCCCGCGGCGGGCAGATGAATTCGCAGAGCTGGCAGGAGACGCAGCGCTCGCGGCCCCACTCGTCGGCGACGAGCGTGGGCGCGCCGCGATACCACTCGGGCAGCTTGTCGTCCCATTTTTGCTCGGGGTATTGCATCGTCTCGGTCTTGCCGCCGAGGGATTTGAAGAAATGGCGAATCGTCAGCATGAGACCGCCGAGCACCGCGGGCAGGTAGAGCTTTTCCGCGAGGCTGAGTTTCGGGCGTTGGACGACGAGGGCCATATTCCGATCAGGGTTTGAGGTAAACGAGCACCGCGGCGACGAGGAAGATATTCGCGAGGGCGATTTCGAAGAAGTAGATCCAGCCGAGGCGCATGAGCTGGTCGTAGCGGAAGCGCGGGACGGTCCAGCGCACCCAGATAAAGAAGAAGATGAAGGCGCAGACCTTCGCGAAGAAGACGTTGATGTTCACGAAGCCCCAGAAGGCGCCGGGCACCCAGCTCCACACGTGATTCTCCAGGCCGAAGAGCCACGTCGAGGTGCCGTCGGGGATCCACGGCAGGCTCCAGCCACCGAAGAAGAGCGTCACGATCACGCCCGAGCCGGCGATCATGGCCGCGTATTCCCCGAGGAAGAACAGCGCGAAGCCCATGGAGGAATATTCTGTGTGGTAACCACCGACGAGCTCCTGCTCGGCCTCGGGAAGGTCGAACGGCGTGCGGTTCGTCTCCGCAAACATCGAGACGAGGAAGATGATGAACGAAATGCCCATCAGCGGGATGAGCGCGAGACGCCACCACTCGAAGTGAACACCGCCGACGACCGAGATCGGGAAGATGAGCCAGCCGTTTTTGATCTGCCAGTCGACGATCTGCGAGAGGTTGATGGTGCCGCAGATGAGGAAGACGGGCACGACCGAGAGGCCGAGCGCGAGTTCGTAGGAGATCATCTGCGAGCTGGAGCGGATGCCGCCGAGGAAGGGGTATTTCGAGTTCGAGGCCCAGCCGGCGAGCACGATGCCGTAAACGCCGAGCGACGAGACGGCGAAAACGTAGAGGACGCCGACGTCGATGTTCGCGATCACCATCTGGACGGGCTTGCCGTCCGGCCCGGTGAGGAACGAGCTGCCGAAGGGGATGACCGCCAGCACGAGCAGCGGCGGGATCATCGTGAGCTTCGGCGCGATGTAGTAGTAGAACTTGTTGACCGAGTTCGGGATGAAGTTCTCCTTCAGCAGGAGTTTGATGGGGTCGGCGACCATCTGCCCGAAGCCCCAGAGGTGGGGATCCTTCTTGAAGCCGAGGAGCGAGGCCGGCGCGCCCACACGATTTGGCCCGAGACGATCCTGAATGAAGGCGCTGACCTTGCGCTCGGCGAATACGGAAAGCGAGACAAGCGGAAGGATGGCGCCGAAGAGGACGAAAAGCGTCTTCAGGATCGAAGTCCAGACGAGGAAGACGATTGGTTGCTGGAGAAAGTTGAGGGAGTCCATTCGCCGCGGCCCTTCGATAGCGGTTTTCCCGCAGGAGTGTCGAGGCGCAAACGCGCAAAATCACACAAACCTCGCAAATTCGGGCGCATCCCCAACGAGGCGGCTTGACGCACGGTCGCACGCCTTCGCAGATTGCCGGCCTCCATGCGTCTCCTTGTTGTCCTCTCGCTGCTCGCGGCATCGTTCCTCTCCACGGCCTCGGCGGAAACCGTCCAAATCGTCACCCGAAACGTGGAACCCTTCTCCTTCGAGCAGGATGGCAAGCGCACCGGCTTCGCGATGGAACTCTGGGAAAACCTCGCCAGGGAGCTGAACGTGGACGCGACGCTCACCCTCGTCGACACGCCCAAACAAATGGTCGAGGCCGTTGCCGCAAAGACGGCGGACGTCGGCGTCGGCGCCCTCAGCATCACCGCCGAGCGCGAGAAGATCATCGATTTCTCGCAGCCCTTCTTCGCCGCCGGCCAGCAGATCGTCGTGCCACGCACCGGGGACAGCGGCTCGATCTGGTCCGTCGTCAGCACGGTGCTGAACTGGCGCTTCGTCGGCTCCTTCGCGCTGCTGATTTTCGTGATGCTCGTGATCTCGCACCTCGTCTGGATGTTCGAGCACAAGGTCAACGAAGACATGTGGCCGAAGCCCTACGTCGCGGGCATGTGGGAATCCTTCTGGTGGTCGATCAGCACGCTCCTCGTCGGCGGCGCGGACAACAAGGGCCCGATCGGCGTCGGCGGGCGCCTCGTGGCGATCGCGTGGATGCTGCTGAGCATCGTGCTCGTCTCCCTGCTCACGGCGAGCTTCGCCAGCACGCTCACGGTGAACACCCTCCAGGGGGACATCAACTCACCGAAGGACCTCGAGGGCAAATCCGTGGCCACGGTCGCCGGCAGCGCCTCGGTGACGATCCTCAACAACCTGCGAGCCCGCGTGCAGGGCTTCCCCAACGTGCGAGCGGCCCTCGACGCCCTGAAGGCCGGCAAGGTGAAGGCCGTGGTCTACGACGCGCCCATCCTCAAATACGCCCTCAAGGAGGAAGCCTACTCCGGCCTCATGCCCATCGCCGGCGAGTTCGACATCAGCAACTACGGCCTCGCCCTGCAGCAGGACAGCCCCCTGCGTGAACGCGTGAATCAGGCCCTGCTCACCCTCAGCGAAAACGGCACCACCGAGAAGCTCCGCGAGAAGTATTTCGGCACGACGGAGTAGGCCACCGGCGTCGCCGGCTCCTCCGGCCGCCGCATGAGTTCGCGCACGACAGCCCGGGCTTGAAAAGCCAACTCTCGGCAGATCAGCCCCTCTGTAAGACGAGGCTGGCCGATGATCGCCCAGCCCTGGCGAACGATTGACCAGTTCTGGTGAATGACCGACCAGAGGCAAGGTCTCGTCAACTTTGCCCTCCTACAGGGGAGCGCGAGATGCTCAGAGAGCTAACGACACCAAGCTGAGCGACAGCCGGAGCCGTTCACTGCAGCGCATGATTAGGCCTCATTTGGGTGCGGACAGAAAGCGTGTCCGTAATGCTGCTGAATCGCTATCATAAACGATCCCGATAGCCACAACATACTTTGCAGCGGTCGCGAGTGTCGCAGAAGTCGGATAAAGTTGTGGCGCTGACGAAGAGGCCAATAGCCCTAGAATGGAAACACCCTGATACGATAGATGTTCATCCATCGGCACTGGACGCCAACCAGCGGACGAAAACTGCTGCCAATGGGGAAAGGCGTCGCTCAAGTCTCGGGAATTGGAGCCGTCCACAATAGCCGCTCGTCGGAACTGATTCGACTCGAACTGCCACAGAAGCTGAATATGTCCGCGGAAGGGTTGCGGTTGATGGGTTCCGACACTCATCATCGCGGGACCTTTTATCTCGGCCACTTGCTGGCCGTCGGCGAAAAGTAACGTGACTGGATAGTAGGCAGAAGCAGAATCCGGCAATGTAAAGCTCGCGTCCAGCGTGCGAATGCCCATGAAAGTGCGCAACTCGTGGTCAATTGTGCGGGGCGGTTCTGGCAAATCGGGCTTCTCGCAGCCGCTTAACAACGCGAGAGTTATAAAGAAGAGTGAGCGCATGGCGTGTTTGAGGCCTAACGACCCAAGCTCAGCGACCCGGCCCACGGGACGCCATGATTGCAACCGCGACGCTCAAGCCGGGTTCGCTGCAGCGCATGGTTAGGCATCACTGCCTGCCTCCATCAGGACTTGATCCATCTGCTCAACCAAACGCCACACACGTTCGTTTACTTGGAACTGCGTCAAACCGCTCTGCGCTTTTGGGTAATGCGGTGAGTCACCCAAGAAGCCTCGCGGCCCACAAAGTATTCGCAGGGCTGCAAGCACATCACGGTCGCATGGATTACGACGCACTCGTTCGCGATAACTCAGGAACTGCTCGATGCGGGTCTCATCCTCGTCGCACTGCCGGAGGAGCACAATAATCTCATCCAGAGTCTCTATGAGGCGCGTCTCCATGATGCCTAACCGGTGATTATACGACTGAAGGTGTTTGGCCAGTCGTATATTGAGGGTTGCCGGCGGGGAGTGTCCTTCGGCGATGGCGCTCTTCGAGGCCGCGAGAATACTCTGTGAGGCTGCGACGCGGCGGCCTTTCGCTCTGGACGGAGAATGCCCGGGTGGGGCGAAGCCCAGTCGTCTCTGACGGCGGGTGATTTGGCTCCGTTCGATCCGACATTCCCGAAACCGCGAGCAGTCATTACGGCCGGAGGTTGCTCCCTTTAGCGCCGGGCGATCGCTTCGCCGAGGTTCAGCTCCACGCCGAGGTCGCCGATGGCGGCCATCGACAGGCCGGCGAGCTCCGGGACCTCGGCGGCCATGGCCTTGAAGACTTCCTCGATGGAGTAGACGCCATTCTGGCCGCCGACGGCCACGGTGAGGTCACGGAGGATTTCCCAGTCGTCGCGGGCCTTGCCGGGGGCGGGAATGGCGCGGTTCAGCCGCTGGATGCGGCCGGCGAGGTTGATCATTGTTCCGCGTTTCTCGGCCGGGGCGCTCGCCGGGAGCAGGACGGTGGCGTGCGGGGTCGTGTTGTTCGGCAGGATGTCGAGGACGACGAGGGTGTCGAGCTTCGCGAGGTCGCCGGCGGCGATGCCGCATTTGGTGGCGTCTTCGCCGAGCACAAGCAGGCCGCGGATGGAGCCGCTGGCCACGCCGGCGCCGATATCCTGCAGCCGGCCGGGGAGGTGCATGCCCAGGAGCTTCGCGCCGGTGGTGTTCGGATTGCCGTCGTTGGCGATGAGGTAGCCGTCGCCTTCCTGCGGGCGGGGCAGGATGTCGATCTGGTCGATGCCAAGGGCCTGGGCGAGCCGCCGGGCGAGGAAGAGCTCCTCGTTCGTCATGCGGGCGGAGGCGATCATCGCGAGGCGGGAGGGCTCGAGGGCCTTCAGCCGCGAGGCGGCGGTGGCGATGGCCTCGCTCCACGCGACGGGGGAGTTCTTCACGAGCGGCGTCTTGAGGCGGTCCGCATCGTGGAGGTAATGGAAATTCAGCCGGTGGCTGTCGGGCATCCAGCAGGAGTTCACGAAGTCGTTCTCGCGCGGGGTGATGCGGTGGACGATGCCTTCGCGCGAGGAGATGACGATGTTCGTGCCGGTGCCGCAGTTCGTGTCGATGGTCTTGGTCTCCTTGAGGAACCAGACGCGCATCTTGAAGCGGAAGTCCTTGCTGGTGAGGGCGCCGACGGGGCAGATGTCGACGGTGTTGAGCGAGTAGTTGTTGTCGAGGCGCTTGCCGGGATAGACGGTGAGCGTGGTGTGGCTGCCGCGGTTCACGAAGCCGAGGACGTCGTCGTGCGCAACCTCCTGCATGAAGCGGATGCAACGCGAGCACATGATGCAGCGCTCGTCGTCGAGGACGATGCGCTCGCCGATGTCGACGCGCTTGGGCTTCTTGACCTTCTCCTCGATGAAGCGGGACTCGCCCTTGCCGTATTCGACGGAAAATTCCTGGAGGCGGCACTCGCCGGCCTGGTCGCAGATGGGGCAGTCGAGCGGGTGATTGATGAGGAGGAACTCCATCACGCCCTTGCGGCAGTCCTCGACGAGCTCGCCGGTGGTGCGCACGCCCATGCCCTCGCTGATCTCGGTGGCGCAGGAGATGGCCGGGCGCGGGCTCCAATTCAGGATCGGGTGGCCGTCCTCGCCGAGCTCGGGCTTGCGATCCGCGCCCATCTTCGGCATGCCGAGCTGGACAAGGCACATGCGGCAGTTGCCCGGCGAGCTGAGCTTCGGGTGGTAGCAGTAGTGCGGGACGTATTGGCCGGCCTTCATGCAGGCCTCGATGAGCCGGGTGCCCTTGGGGAACTGGCGCCATTCGCCGTCGACCTGGACGTTGAGGAGGGGGACTTCCGTTTGCGGGGGAGCGGTCGTCGTCATCGCAGGAAATTTACATGGGGGATTTCGGCGGGATTGTCCACGCTCAAACGCGCCGGACCTGGGCCGGAACCCATGTTACGAAATCGTCACATTGGCCAACTTTGCGTCTCCTCCTCGCGCGGCAAGATCGCCCCCCTCTTCCAAAAACTATGAAAACCTCCTCGAAATCCCGCCTTCGCCCCGCCGGCTGCCTCGGCGCCCTCGGACTGCTCGCTTCCGTGATCGCCGGCGCGCCCTCGCCCTCGCTGGCCGGCACCTCCACGTCCGCCTCCACATCGGACATCACCGTCTCCGAAGAAAGCGCCCTCTCCGCCTGGTGGAACGGAAAATACGCCACGGGCAACTGGTTCGGCGTGCGTGACCTTCTCGAAGACCGCGGCATCAACTTCAGCGCGAAATACACCGGCGACTACTACGGCGTCGTCGACAGCCAGCGCGGCTCCCGCGGCTTCTGGGACCAGGAACTTGCCTTCGCGGCCACGGTGAAATTCGACAAGCTCCTCGACGTCGAGGCCCTCGAGGGTCTCTCGGCCTTCGGCGGCGTGCGCTATCGCGACTCCCGCGCCGACTCGAACCCGAACAACTTCGTGCAGGCCAGCGGCAACTTCCAGCCGTCGCACTTCCAGTCCGGCACGCAGTGGCGCCTCATCACCTTCGGTCTGGAATACGCCACGCCCGAGGCCTTCGGCGTGAAGCAGTTCCTCACTCTGCGCGGCGGCTGGATCCAGCCCCAGAAGGAATTCATCGACCAGCCGCTCTCGAAGCTGTTCGTGAATAACACCTTCGAATCCTCGAAGGGCATCGGCGGCAATATTCCCTTCTCGTCGAGCTACTCCACCTGGGGCGGCACGCTGAAGCTGAAGCCTACCGAGTGGTTCTACATGAAGGGCGGCGCATTCCTCGCCTTCCCCAGCGCCACCTCGAGCTCGAACCACGGCCTCGCCATGGAAGGCTACGCGCAGGATCCCAGCCGGAACGGCACCCTCTGGATGGCGGAAACCGGCGTCACGCCTTCGTTCGGTGAAGCCAAGCTCGACGGCAAATACGCCATCGGCGGCTACTACTTCGGCGTCGGCAACAACTCGTTCTTCGGCGAGCGCTACGCGGGCCAATACGGCTTTTACGGGCAGGCCGACCAGCAGTTCTTCCGCGAGCCGTCGCCCGAGGTCGAGGTCCTGGCCAAGGGCCCGTCCGACAGCAAGTCCGTCGTGGACGACAAGTCCGGCAAGAGCTTCAAGGAGCCCGTCTCCATGGAAAAGCCAAAGCTCAGCAAGCAGGGCCTCTACATGTTCAACCTCGTGACCTTCGCGCCGAAGTATAACAACATCCTGCCGTTCTACTTCCACACCGGCTTCAGCTACGTCGGCCTCATCCCCGGCCGCGACGAAGACCAGACGCTCCTCGCGTTCGGCTACGGCTCCTACAGCTTCTCCAACATCGAGAACCTTCAGGAAAACGTCGGCAACGTGAACCAGCCGAACTACACCGCCGTGCTCGAAGCGGGCTACCGCATCCAGCTCAACAAGTGGCTCTACACCCAGCCCTTCGTGCAATACATCATCAAGCCGAACGGCACGGGCAACGTCCAGAACGCCACCATCCTCGGCGTCCAGAGCAGCGTGATCTTCTAATCACCGCTCGCGAACTCTTCGAACAATCCGGGCCCCGTGGATTCCTTCCGCGGGGCCCGTCTTCTTTACCGACGGCGGCCGCGCTACGCCGTCAACCCGCAGCGGCGGAGCACCGCACCGAGGTCGTCGAGCCGGACGGGTTTGGTCACGAAATCGTCCATGCCCGCGCTCAGGCATTTCAGGCGGTCGCTCGGCATGGCATTGGCCGTGAGGGCGATCACCGTGATCCGCGGATTCACGCCAGGAACCTCGCCGGAGCGAATGCGCTGCGTGGCCTGGTAACCATCGAGCTGCGGCATCTGGCAATCCATGAAGACCGCGTCGTAGCGGCGCTCGGCGATCAATTGCAACGCGGTTTCGCCGTCGCTGGTCACATCGACCCGATGCCCGAGCCGCTCGAGCAGCAGCTTTGCGACGCGCTGGTTGGAAATATTGTCCTCGACCAGCAGAAGCTCGAGACCGCTGGCGGACTCGACGAAGGCGGGCGCCGAAGAACTCGCCGGCGCGGAATCCGCCGCACCGACCAGCCGCAACAGCGTGCGCCGCAATTCCGCGCCGCGCACCGGCTTCGTGAGGATCGCGTCGAAAAGATGCTCCCCGTCGATCAGGCCATGCGAGGCCGCCGACGAGAGCAGAACGAGCTGATCCGCGCCCCGTCCCCGCACCCGGCCGGACTCGCGCAGCTCCCGCGCCAGGGAGGCGCCGTCCCGCTCGGGCATGTGCCAGTCGAGCAGGGCCGCGGAGAAGGGTTCGAACTGCCGGTCGAGCACCTCGATGGCCTCGGCGGCACTCGCCACGCACTCGGAATTTGCGCCCATGGCGGCGAGCTGCGCGGCGACGACCTTGCGATTGTTCGCGTTGTCGTCCACGACGAGAAACCGCCGTCCGACGAGCCCGTCGCTCGACAAGCTTCCCGGCTGGCTTTCGGCGAGAGGAAGTTCGAGCTCGAACCAGAACGTCGATCCCTCGCCCTCGCGACTGTCGAAGCCGATCGCCCCGCCCATCAATTCCACGAGCTGCCGGCAGATCGCGAGGCCCAGGCCGGTGCCACCGAAGCGGCGCGTCGTGGCGGCATCGGCCTGCGTGAAGGGCTCGAACAAGCGGTCCTGCGCTTCCACCGGAATGCCCGCCCCGGTGTCGCGCACTTCCGCGCGAATCGCCGCGCGGTTGCCCGCGGCGTGGACAAGCTTCACCTGCACGAGCACCTCGCCGCGTTGCGTGAACTTCACCGCGTTGCCCGTGAGATTCATCACGACCTGGCGGATGCGCCCCCCATCGCCCACCAGACGGGCCGGGAGATTCGGGTCGCAATCGAGCACCAGCTCCACGTCCTTTTCGTGGGCGCGAGGCGCGAGCAGCAGCGCGCAATCCTCGACCACGCGACGCAGATCGAACGGCTGGGCGTCGAGATGCATGCGCCCGGCCTCGATCTTCGAAAAATCGAGAATGTCGTTGATGATCGTGAGCAGGGACTCGGCGCTATGGAGAACCGTCTCACTCATCTCGCGCTGTTCGGGCGGCAACGGCGCGAGCAGCAGAAGCTCGGACATGCCGATGATGCCGTTCATCGGCGTGCGCAGCTCGTGGCTCATGTTCGCAAGGAACTCGCTCTTGAGACGCGAGGCCTCGACGGCGGCGTCGCGCGCCTCCGCCAGGCTCGCCTCGAGGCGCTTGCGATCCGTGAGGTCGTGACCAATGAATGCCGCCCCGGAAAACTCCTCGTCCTCGTCGTGCAGCGAGGTCACGCTCAACCAGGCCGGAAACTCGCCGCCGCCCCGCCGCATGAGTCGCCATTCGCGCTCGATCACCTCGCCCCGGCGCGCCCGCTCGAAAAAGCCCTCGATCGTTCCGTCGCCACCGAATGCGCGAATCAGTTCGTCACGGTTGTGCCACGCCAGAGTCGCCGGGCGGCCGATCGTCTCCGCCGCGCGCCAGCCGAGCGTGCGCTCCGCCGCGACGTTCCAGCTCCGCACGAGCCCCGCCGCATCCACGGAAAAAATGAAATGCGTGGCGCCTTCGAGAATGGCGCGCAGTTCCTCAGTCGCCTCGGCCACCCGATGCGCGAGCTCCTCGGCATGCTGCCGCTGGTCGTGAATGTCGACGGAACTGCCGATCCAGCGAATGATGGCGCCCTCGGCGTTCCGCTCGGGCCGCGCGCGCACCTCGTGCCAGCGATAGGTTTGATCGGATGCCCGCAGGTAGCGATTTTCGCGCATGTAGGGCTCGCCAGTCTCCCGGGCCCGGCGGAAATCCGCCTCCGCCGGTCCGCGATCATCCGGATGCAGGGCCTCCGTCATGCGACCGTCCTTGAGATCCGCGCGAGTCATCCCGCAATAGTCGACCAAGGCCTCGTTGAAATACTCGAGATTTCCTTCGGGATCGGTCGTCCAGACCATGTAAGGCATCGTGTCCGCAAGGAACCGCATGCGCTCCTCCGCCGCCCGCAGGCCGGCATTCGCCTCCTCCAGCGCAGAGGTGCGCTGGAGGACCCGCACCTCGAGGCGGGCGTTCAGGGCCTCGAGTTCCTCGAGAGCGTGCCGTCGCTGCCGGGCCGCCACCCGGGCCGCCAGCAACGCAGCGATAATGAGAAGCACCGCGACACCCGCCGCAACGATCAACATCCCCAAACTCTCCCGGGAGAGTTGCTCCGTCCGCGTCCCGCGTTCGCCAAGGAGGCGCTGCTCCTCGGCCAGCATCTCGTTGAGCTTCGCTTCGACGGCATCGCCGGCCTGCAGACTGGCAAGGACCTCTCGTTTGCGGACATCAAGCCCAACCTGTCCGAGGGTGCCCATCGAGAGGAGCCTGTCATTCTGGACGAGTTTCTGCCGCAGGAGGTCGTTCAGCGCCTCCGCCCGCGCGGCCTGCGAGACATTGTCCTTCACGAGGTTGTTGAGCTCGCCGTATTGACTCCAGAGCTGGGCCTGGGCGGCTTTCAACTGCCCCACGGTCGCGGGATCTCCCGTGTTGTAATGCGAACGCTCCAGCCGGTCGGCGACCTCCACCTGCTGGCCGATTCGGCGCAGGACGTCCCGCACCTCCAACGTGTGCCGCACCTCGCGCTGACCCTCGAGCAGACCGAAATTGCTCAACACCGCCGTGGCCGCGACCGAGGCAAGGATCAGAATGCCGGTGAAAAACAGGGCCGGGCCGAAGTCGAACCGGCGATTGCGCTCACGGAGGGCAACCAAAAATCCGGTCGCCAGAAGAAACAGCGCCGTCGCGCTGGGCAGCGACATCCCCGAGATGTTCCCCCAGCGCGCCACCGGGCGCAGCCCGGTCGCGTAGCCGAGCAGCGCCAGCACGATCACCGCCATCGCTGCGCTCCCCAGCGCCGCGCCTACGCCCACCCAGAAGCGCGCCCTCGAGGCAAACGCTCCCATGGCCAGCCCCAGCAGGATGATAGCCGTGCCCGCGTTCGGCGAAATGCGCGCCGATCCTCCCGGCAACGGCGCAAAGAACAGGGTGTCCACCCGGTAGGTCTTGCCCGTGAAATACTGCGAGACCACGATCCCCGCGAACAACGTCACCACGAGACCAAGGGCACTAGCCGCCGGCCGCACCCGGAGCGCCATCAGGATCAGACCGAGCGCGAGCAGCACCACACACACCGCGGTATTCGGCACCATCGCCGCAGAGGCAATCCCCCAGTTTGCCCAGAGCGGAACCTTCAGGATGGCTCCCAGACTGCCCGCCACCGCGATGCCCATCGCGAGAATTGCAAAAACGAAAGGCAGCCAACGACGAGGAGCGGAAGCGGACGCGTGCATTGTGAGTGGTGGATTGCCGAAAACCGCCCGGACGCTACCGATCGTCCGCATCACTCACAAGCTCTTCGGAAGTTCACCATCCGATTCCGTCGCCAGGGTCGACCTTTCCCCCGCTTCCGCCCTTCATCCCCCGGACCGGCGATTTTTGGGCTCGTGAGTCAACCCTCGAAATGCCACAACCCATCCATGTGACGAAATCGTGACATGTTGCCTTTTTACGGTTCCAGCCATCGCCGACATGCTTCGTCCTCAATCCAAACCCTACTCATGAAAACTTCGACTCTCTCCCGATTCGCTGCCGCGCTCGTTCTTGGAGCGACCGCCTCCGCGCATGCCGTCCAGCTCAGTGGCGCAGGCGCCAGCTTCCCCGCCCCGCTCTACCAGCGCTGGGCCGTCGACTACAACAAGGCCCACCCCGACGTGCAGGTGAACTACCAATCCGTCGGCTCCGGCGCGGGCATCAAGCAATTCATTGCCGGCACCGTCGATTTCGCCGCCAGTGACGCCGCCATGAAGGACGACGAGATCGCCAAAGTCGCCAAGGGCGCCGTGATGATCCCCGCCACCGCCGGCTCGATCGTCATCGCCTACAACCTCCCCGGTATCACCGACCTCAAACTCTCCCGCGACGCCTACACCGGCATTTTCCTCGGCAAGATCACGAGCTGGGACGACGAAGTCATCAAGAAGGACAACCCCGGCATCGCCCTGCCCTCCCTTCCGATCAACGTCGCCTACCGCTCCGACGGCAGCGGCACCACCTTCGTCTTCACGAAGCACCTCGCCGCCATCAGCCCGGCGTTCAAGGATGAGGTCGGCAGCGACAAGTCCGTCGAATGGCCTGTCGGCGTCGGCGGCAAGGGCAACGAAGGCGTCACCGCCCTCATCAAGCAGACTCCCGGCACCGTCGGCTACGTGGAGTTCGGCTACGCCGTAGGCAACAGCCTCCCCATGGCCAGCCTGCAGAACAAGGCCGGCACGTTCGTGAAGCCCACCGCCGAAAGCGGCGCCGCCACCCTCGCCAGCGTCGAACTTCCCGCCAATCTCCGCATCTGGCCCGAAGACCCGACCGGCACCGACGCCTACCCGATCGCGACCTTCACCTGGCTCCTCCTCTACGGATCCTATGGCGACGCCGCCAAGCTCGCCGCCCTCAAGGATTTCGTGAAGTGGGGCCTCACCGACGGCCAGAAGCTCGCTCCCGGCCTCGGCTACATCCCGCTCCCGGCCCCGGTCGTCGAGAAGGCCACCGCCGCCCTCGACTCCGTCAAGTAACCTTCCACCGGCGACGCGGGCCTTCATAAAACCCGCGTCGCCTCTTTTTTCCATGGATCCCGCACCCGACATCTCTGCCACTGCGCCCCTGGAAACCGGGACGTCCCGCTCCCTGGCGTCCTTCAAGCGCGCCCCGGATCTCTTCCGCGTCCTCTGCATCATCACCTCCGTCGCGACCGTCGCGACCCTCGCCTGGATGATTTTCGAGATCACCCGGCAATCCATGCCCGCCATCGAGAAATTCGGCTTCGGCTTTCTCAGCGGCGCCAAATGGCAGCCCAATCGCGAAATCTTCGGCGTCCTCCCCTTCCTGATCGGGACCACCGTCAGTTCCGTCATCGCGATCCTTCTCGCCCTCCCCCTCGGCCTCGCCGTGGCCATTTTTCTCAGCGAAGACTTTCTCCCCCCGCCCGCGCGGCAGTTCATCCGCTTCACCGTCGAGATGCTCGCCGCCATCCCGTCCGTCGTTTACGGCCTCTGGGGCATCTTCGTCGTCATCCCGCTCGTCCAGACCTTCGGGCAATGGGCGGTCGTCGCGTTCAAGGGCGTGCCGGTCCTCGGCACGATCTTCGCCCCGCCCGCATACGGCAACAGCATGCTCACCGCCAGCCTCGTGCTCGCCCTCATGATCCTGCCGACCATCACCGCCATTTCCCGCAGCGCGCTCGTCGCCGTGCCCGCCACCCTTCGCGAAGGCAGCTACGCCCTCGGCGCCACCCGCTGGGAAACGATCCTCGGCGTCCTCCTGCCCACCGCGGCGCCCGGCATCGTTGCCGCCACCATTCTCGCTCTCGGCCGCGCCATGGGTGAGACGATGGCCGTCGCCATGCTCATCGGCAACAGCTCGCGCCTCACCGCCTCCCTGCTCGCCCCCGGTGGCACCCTCGCCGGCCTCCTCGCCAACCAGTTCGGCGAAGCCTCCGGCCTCCAGATCTCTTCCCTCATGTTCGCCGCTCTCATCCTCATGCTGCTCACGCTTCTCGTGAATATCCTCGGCGAGCTCGTCCTTCGTCACACCCAGCGGCAGACCGCCGGCATCCGTTGAACCCGCCATGAGCCTAATGCCCACCGCCGCCCCCGAGGACTTCTTTGCCCGCGCCCACGCCGGCTCCTCCCGCCGCGCCATCGGCAACCGCCTGCTGAACGTCGCCTGCGTCGGCCTCGCGCTCGTCACGTTTGTCCCGCTGGCGTCCATCATTTTCCTTCTCGTCAAGAAAGGCCTGCCGCTTCTCAGTTTCGACGTCTTCCGGCTGCTCCCGCCCGCCGCGGGAATGACCGGTGGCGGCTTCGGCAATGCCGTCGTCGGCACGCTCCTCATGGTCGGTATCGCCCTCCTGCTCGCCGCTCCGCTCGGCGTGCTCTCCGCGATCTTCGCCACGGAATACGCTCCCACCTCCCGCCTCGCCCACGCCGTGCGCTTCGTCGCGAAGCTGCTTACCGGCATTCCGTCCATCATCTGCGGTGTCTTCGCCTACGCCGTCATCGTGCTGACGACCGGCGGCTTCTCCGCCTGGGCCGGCGGCTTCGCCCTCGCGATTCTCATCCTGCCGACGATCATCCTTACCTCCGAACAAGCCCTTCTCGGCGTGCCGAAGGCCTACCGCGAGGCCTCCTACGGCCTCGGCGCCACGAATTTCCAGACGATCTGGCGCATCGTCCTGCCCGATGCCGTGCCCGCCATCATGACCGGCATCATGCTCGCCGTCGCCCGTGCCGCCGGTGAGACCGCCCCGCTGATCTTCACCGCCCTTTTCAGCCAGTATTGGATCCATTCCGCCATGGAGCCCACCGCGTCCCTCTCGGTGCTCATCTACAATTTTTCGACCCTCCCCTACCCGCATCAGGTGAACATGGCGTGGACGGCCTCGCTCGTTCTCGTCATTTTTGTCACCATCGCGAACGTGACCGCCCAGGTGGCGTTTCGCAAAAAATAACCGCCATGCCCGCAATGGAGCCCAGCACCGCAACCGTCGCCCACTCGCCCGCCTCCGCACCCGCCGAGCCTCGCGCAGATTTTCTCCGAGCGAAAAGTTTCAACTTCTTCTACGGCAAGAAGCAGGCGCTGTTCGACGTGAACATCGCCATCCCCGAGCGTGAGGTCACTGCCTTCATCGGGCCCTCGGGCTGCGGCAAATCCACCTTGCTGCGCAATTTCAACCGCATGAACGATCTCATCGACGGCGTGCGGCACGAGGGCGACATCACCATCAACGGTCGCAGCATCTACGATCCCAAGATCGAGATCATCGCCCTGCGCCGCAGCATCGGCATGGTGTTCCAGAAATCGAACCCCTTTCCGAAGTCGATCTACGAAAACATCGTCTATAGCCTGCGCATCGCCGGCGAAAACAACCGCAAGGTTCTCGACGAAACCGTGGAACGCAGCCTCCGTGGCGCCGCCCTCTGGGAGGAAGCGAAGGATCGTCTCCATGATAGCGCCCTCGGTCTCTCCGGCGGCCAGATGCAGCGTCTCTGCATCGCCCGTGCCATCGCGAACCAGCCCGAGATCCTGCTGATGGACGAGCCCTGCTCCGCGCTGGACCCGATCGCTACCGTGAAGGTCGAGGAGCTCATCCACTCGCTCAAGCAGCAGTTCACCATCGTGATCGTGACCCACAACATGCAGCAGGCCACCCGGTGCTCGGACAACACCGCGTTCTTCTACCTCGGCAAGCTCATCGAGTTCGATCGCACCCAGAAGATCTTTTCGAATCCCTCGCAAAAACAAACCGAGGACTACATCACCGGCCGTTTCGGTTGATCGAACAAATTCCGCTCCACCCTTCACCCTTTCACGTCTCATGCCCAGCAACGGACCCCACATTCTCAACAGCTTCGAGGCCGCCCTTCAAAGCCTGCGCAACAACGTGCTCATGATGGCCAGCCTCACCGAGCGTAATCTCGCGAACGCCACGAAAGGCCTCTTCGAACGCGACGACGAGCTCAGCAACGTCGTCATCGCCGACGACGAGGAAATCGACCAGCTCGAGATTCTCGTGGATCGCGACGGCGTCGACGTGCTCATGCGCTACCAGCCCGTCGCTTCCGACCTCCGCCAGGTCGTCACCTCCATGAAGAGCAGCGTGAACATCGAGCGCATCGCCGATCAGGCCGTGAACATCGCCCGCCGCGCCCGCAAGCTCACCGCCGTGCCCGAGATCGCCATCGTTCACTCCCTCGAGCCCATGTTTGCCCTCGCCACCAGCATGTTCGCCGACGCGATCAAGGCCTATGCCGATGAGGACGCCGAAATCGGGCGCCAGCTGAAGCCTCGTGACAAGGAACTCGACGAAATGAACCGCAATTTCGCGGAAGCCTGCACCGAGCGTATGGCTGAGGAGCCCCACCTCATCCCCTCCTACCTCAATCTCATCTTCGTCGCCCGTTTCATCGAGCGCATCGGCGACCACGCCGCAAACATGGGCGAGGACGTTGTCTTCTCCGTGGCCGCCGAGGAGATTCGCCACACCCAGGGCGCCGCTCCGATCGCCTGATTTTTCCCCAAATTTGGATGGGACGGCGATCGCCCGACTTTCGTAGATTGCGGGCATGATTTCACCTACCCGTCTTCTTCTCGTCGGCGCCCTCACCCTCAGTGGCTGCACGAGCGCCGAGGACTACGCCCGTAACAACAACGCCACCGCCGGCTGGCTCGCCGCAAATGCCGGCCAGCCGTCCGTGAACGTCGCCGGTCGATGGATCTCCGAAGAATGGGGCGACGGCGAATTGAAGCAAAAGGGCAACCGGGTCACCGGCATCCTCGACGAATATCCCGTCGGCGGCGTCTTGAATGGCAGAACGCTTTACCTCGCCATCACGGAGGATGGCTGGACGAACGAAACCGCGGTTCTCCAGCTCGTGAACCGCAATACCCTCGAAGGCCTCTCCTCCGAGAGCATCCCCTTCAATTCCGCCGACGCGAATCCCGTCCGTCTGCAACGGGCGGCTCCCTGATCCCAGGGGCAATCCGGGCAAATAAAAAGGCGCCCGCCTGAAACAACCAGCGGGCGCCCCTTTTTCCGACAGTGGATCAAACAGACTCCACCGCCAAGTTGGTGCGGAAAAACTAGCGCGAGTAAAGTTCGACCACCAGCTGCTCGTTGGCAATGGGGTTGATCTCGTCGCGAGTCGGGATGCGGGTGAGCTCACCCGCGAGATTGTCGCGATCGACGATCAGCCAATCGGGCACGGTCGCGATCTGGGTCTGATCCAGATTGCGCTGCGCGAGACGCTTCGAGTTCGCGGCGTCCTTGATGGTGATCTTGTCGCCGGGCTTGAGCGTCGCCGAGGCGGCGTCGAGCTTGCGGCCGTTCACGAGGACGTGACCGTGCGCGACGAGCTGGCGGGCGCCCTGGCGGGTCTTCGCGAAGCCCATGCGGTAGACGAGGTTGTCGACGCGGGTCTCGAGGAGCTGGAGCAGCGTCTCACCGGTCACGCCACGGCGGCTGACCGCAATGTGGAAGTAACGACGGAACTGCTTTTCGAGCACGCCATACTGGTGGCGGAGCTTCTGCTTCTCGGCGAGCGCGAGCGCGTATTCGGAAACCTTGCGGCGCGAACCCTTCGGGCCGTGCATGCCCGGGGGATAGTTCTTGCGCTCGAAAGCCTTGGCGGAGCCGCCAAGGAACACATTGTAGCGGCGGCTGATTCTGGTTTTGGGACCGGTATTGCGGGCCATGATCTAGGAAATGGTTGAGAGTTGGTGGTTCAGAAACAGCAACTCAGACGCGACGCTGTTTCGGCGGGCGGCAACCGTTGTGCGGAACGGGCGTCACATCCTTGATGATCGCGATTTCGAGGCCGATGGCCTGCATCGCGCGAACGGCGGATTCGCGGCCGGCACCAGGGCCCTTCACGCGAACTTCGACTTCCTTGAGGCCGTGGCCCATCGCCTGGCGGCAGGCATCCTGAGCAACCATCTGCGCGGCGTAGGCCGTGCTCTTGCGGGAGCCCTTGAAGCCCATCTTGCCGGCGCTCGACCAACCGATCACGCCACCGCGGAGATCCGTGATGCTGACGATCGTGTTGTTGAAGCTGGCCTGCACGTGGGCGATGCCCTGCGTGATATTCTTGCTGCCCTTGGCCTTGACGACCTTGATCGGCTCGATCGTGTCGTCCAGCGAGATGCTGATCGGAGCGGGAGCGGCAGCTTCCTCTTTCTTCTTGGGAGCCTTCTTCGCGGCCTTCGGCTTTGGCTCGGCCGCCGCAGCGGGAGCGGCAGCTTCGGTCACGGGAGCGGGAATGTCGGCGACCGGAGCGGTCTCGACAACGGGAGCCGAGGCCTCAACGGCAGGAGCGGCTTCCTTCTTCGCCTTCGGAGCCTTCTTGACGGGCTCGGACTCCGGCGTCGGAGTGATGGATTCGTTCGTGTCTTCGGACATGATGCGGGATTCGGGTTAGACCTTGCCGGTCTTGGCGTTCGGATTACGCTGCACGCCCACCGTCTTGCGGGGTCCCTTGCGGGTGCGAGCATTCGTGGAGGTGCGCTGTCCGCGCACGGGAAGGCCGCGGCGATGACGAATGCCACGGTAACAATTGATGGCCTGCAGGCGCTTCAGATTGCTCTGCAGTTCACGGCGAAGGTCGCCTTCGATGATGATGCGGCTCTGGCCGATCGCGTTGATGATCGCGTTGAGCTGTTCCGGCGAAAGGTCTTTCGCGCGGACGTTCGGATCGATGTTGGCCTGCTCGAGCACGCGCTTCGCGGTCTTCGGGCCAATGCCGTAGATGTAGGGCAGCGACGCTTCGATGCGTTTGTCGCCGGGAATATCAACTCCAAGTAAACGGGGCATAATGAATTTTGGATTTCGGATTTTCGATTTTGGATTTTTTGATTTTGGAGGCCAGCCGCCGGGATTTCGTCATCGGGTAGCTACCCCCAAATCCAAAATCCAAAATCCAAAATCTAAAATGGAATCAGCCTTGCTTTTGCTTGTGACGGGGATTCTTGCAGATCACGCGCAAGACGTTCTCACGCTTGACGATCTTGCAGCTTTCGCAAAGCCGTTTGACGGATGCTCGGACTTTCATGGTTTCTTTTCTTTGTAGCGGTAAGTGATGCGGCCTTTCGTGAGGTCATAGGGGGACATTTCGACCCGGACGATGTCGCCTGGGGAGATACGAATGAAGAGCAATCGCATCCTGCCGGAAATGTTCGCCACGATGCGATGACCGTTCTCCAGTTCGACTCGGAACTGGGACTTGGGCAACGATTCGACGACCTGAGCCCTTACTTCAATAGCGTCTTTCTGCGCCATGTCAACACTTCCGGTTGATCGTTTGTGATCAAAATTGTGTGTTCGAAATGGGCGGATGGCAGACCGTCACGGGTAACGACGGTCCATTTGTCTTCGAGAATGCGCACGTCGTGACGCCCCATGTTCACCATGGGCTCGATCGCGAGCGTCATTCCCGCCTTCAATTTCGGCCCGCTTCCCTTGCGACCGTAATTCGGAACCTGGGGCTCCTCGTGCAATTTGCGACCGACGCCGTGCCCGACGAATTCGCGGACAACGCTGTAACCATTCTTGACGACCTGCTCCTCGACGTAGTTGCAGAGGTCACCGAGTCGGCGACCGGCGACGGCAAATTTCAGGCAGCCGTTGAGCGTCTCCTCGGTCACGCGCAGCAAATTCTCGACCTCGGGATCGACGATGCCCACCGGCACCGTGACGGCCGTGTCGCCGATCCACCCATTGAGATCCACGCCGCAATCGAGCGTAACGATATCGCCATAGTTGATCTTCCGCGGACCGCCAATGCCGTGGACGACCTCCTCGTTCAACGAAATGCAGAGCTGGCCGGGATAGCCGCGGTAGCCGAGAAAGGCACTGCGCGCCCCCGCGTCAGCAATCAGCCTTCCCGCGTGACGATCGAGTTCACCGGTCGTGATGCCGGGCTGGATGAGATCGGCAACGGCATTGAGGACGCGAGCCGCCAGATCTCCGGCCGCGCGCATCTTCTCGATCTCGGAAGGGGTTTTGATCGGAATCACGCCGGCACGCCTTCCTCGATGAACTCGGACAACTTTTCAAAAATGGCTTCACGACCCATGGCAGCATCGATCTCGATGAGGCAGCCGGAGGCGCGGTAATGTTCCACAACGGGTTCGGTGTGGAGGCGATGCTGAGCCAGCCGCTCCGCGAGCGCCTCGGGAATATCATCTCCACGGCGGATGAGCGGCCGGCCGCACGAAGGGCAGGCATCGCCATCGGTCACATGGTGAATCGTCGCACTGAACGTGGCCCCGCAATAGGCGCAGGTGATGCGACTCGCGACCCGTCGGCGGATTTCGTCGTCCGCAAGTGCCAGATGAAAAACGGCGTCGAGCGAGACGTCCATCGCAACGAGCTCGGAGTCGAAGGCTTTTGCCTGACCGAGGGTCCGGGGAAAGCCGTCGAGGAGAAAGGCATCCGCGCCCGTTTTCGCGAGCCAGTTGCGCACGACCGTGAGCGCGATCTCGTCGGGAAACAGGCGGCCTCGCGCGATCCATTCATCGGCCTCGCGACCGAGCGCCGTGCCGCGCATGCGCTCTTCCCGGAGCAGCGCGCCGGTCGAGACATTCGGAATGCCGAACCTCGCGGCGATCAATTCCGCCTGGGTGCCTTTGCCGGAGGCCGGCGGCCCCAGCAGAACGATCCGCCGCTTCAAAACCTACTTGTGCGCAAGCACGATCGTCATTCCCGCAATGGCAAGGGCACCAAGGCCCACCCAGAGCCACACGAGCGACGACTCGGCGACGAGGTTACCGGTTCCGACGCGAGGACGGACGTCGCGCGCTCCGCGGATGCGGCCCTTGCGAAGGAAGCCGTCGTAATGGCGCTGCAGCAGGTGCGTTTCGACCTGGCGCATCGTGTCGAGCACAACGCCGACGATGATGAGCAGACCCGTGCCGCCGAAGAACTGCGACGTCATGTAGGGGACGTTCAGCTGACGGCTCAGCAGCTCCGGCAACACCGCGATCGCGGTGAGGAAGATCGCGCCCGCGAAGGTAAGGCGCGTCATCGTGAAATCGAGAAAGTCGGCGGTGGGCTTGCCCGGACGAACACCAGGAATGAATCCGCCGTATTTTTTGAGATCGTCCGCGATCTGCGACGGCTGGAACTGGGTCGACACCCAGAAATAGCTGAAGAAGAAAATCATCACGGCATACAGCGCGTAGTGCCACACGCCGGTCGTAAGCTCATTGGCAATCCACTGGGCCGTGGAATTTCCCGGGAAAGCCATCTGCACGATGGTGGACGGGAAGAGAAGAATCGCCTGGGCGAAGATGATCGGCATCACACCCGCGTAATTGACCTTGAGCGGCATGTATTGCGTCTGTCCGCCGTAAACTTTCCGGCCGACGACGCGTTTCGCATACTGGATCGCGATCTTGCGCTGGGCCTGCGTCACCGCAATGACAGCCGCAATCACGAAAAGAAGGAACGCGATCATCAGCACGAGGATGACCGGGCTGAGCTGGGAGCCAGCGTTGGCCGCGCTCGGAACAAATGTGCGCCAGGCCTGGTTCAGGCCCGCAGGTAGCTGCGCCAGAATGCCGACCGTGATGATCAGCGAGACACCGTTGCCAATGCCGCGCTCGGTGATCTGATCGCCGAGCCACATCAGGAACATCGTTCCCGCAGTCATCGTCGCAATGGTCAGCAGGCGGAAGCCGATGCCGGGATCCGTCACAAGACTCATTCCGAGACGATTGATCGTTTCCATGATGTTCGGCAGGAACGGATTTGAGCCGGGATTCTCGAGCGAAAGCGCGAGCAGGTAGCCCTGGAAAATACAAAGAGCCAGCGTGGTGTAGCGCGTATATTGCGCGATCTTCTGGCGACCACCGTCTTCGCGCGAGAGCTTGCTGAGCTTCGGCACGACCGCCGTCAGGAGCTGCAACATGATCGACGCGCTGATGTAAGGCATGATGCCCAGCGAGAAGATCGCCGCGTGGCTGAGCGCGCCACCACTGAAGAGATTGAACAACGCCGCGACGCCGCCGTGCGACTGCCGCTCGGCCACGTCAATGAACCAGGCCCGCAGCACCTCGGAGTTCACCCCCGGAGTCGTGATCGCGGAACCCACCCGGATGATGACGACCATCGCGAGCGTAAAGAGCACGCGCGCGCGCAGCTCCGGAATTTTGAAGATATTGGTAAAGGCGGAAATCATTGGGGAAGTCGGGCGCTGGGACGGGATAAAATGGAAACACGGGGATGACAGCGCGATGTCGCGTTGCCAGGTCCCCGTGTGTAACTCATTCGGAGAAAACCGAAGGAAGCGTTAGGCCGCCTTCTTCTTCTCACGGATGGCAATGGTGCCACCAATCTTTTCGATCTTTTCGCGGGCGGTGTCCGTGATGTGATCGACTTCGAGCGTGAGCTTCTTGCTGATCTCGCCACGACCGAGGACCTTGACGCCGTCGATGTTGCCGCGGATCAGGCCGCTCTCGCGGAGGGCCGCTTCGTTGACCGAAGTGCCTTCGGCGAACACGCGCTCGAGATCATCGAGATTGACGATGCCGAAGACGGTCTTGAAGTCCTTGTTGTTGAAGCCGCGCTTCGGCAGGCGACGAATGAGCGGCATCTGGCCGCCTTCGAAGCCAGGGCGGATGCCCTTGCCCGCGCGGGCCTTCTGACCTTTGTGGCCCTTGCCGGAGGTCTTGCCCTTGCCGGAGCTTTCGCCGAAGCCGAGACGCTTGCGGCGGTGCTTCGAACCAGGATTAGGAGAAAGAGTATGGAGTCTCATGTTGGAATGCCCCCTTAGGCGGTGGCGACAGGCTCCGCGGCAGGCGCGACGGCCGCCGGGCGGATTTGCTTGCCGCGAATCTTCATGATCGCGTCACGATTGCGCAGGTCGCTGAGGGCCTTGATCGTGGCCTTGACGACGTTCGCGTGGTTGCTGGATCCGAGCGACTTGCCGAGCACGTCGCGGATACCGACCGCTTCGATGACGGCACGGACGCCGCCGCCCGCGATCACACCCGTTCCGGGCGAGGCCGGACGCAGGAGCACACGACCGCCACCGAATTCACCGGTGACTTCATGCGGGATGGTGGCCTCGCGCACGGCGATGGTGACCATCTTCTTCTTCGCGGCCTCGGAGGCCTTGCGAATCGCTTCGGAAACTTCGTTCGCCTTGCCAAAGCCGTAACCGACCTTGCCCTTCTTATCGCCGGAGACGATGAGAGCGCTGAAACTGAAGCGGCGACCGCCCTTCACGACTTTCGCGCAACGGTTGATGAAAACGACCTTCTCGACGGTGTCCGACTTCGGCTCTTCCGCGGCAGGGCCACGGCTGCGGCGGTCATTTCCGCCCCGACGATTGTTGTTGTTGGGAGCAGCCATATTAGAATTCAAGGCCCGCTTCACGAGCCGCGTCAGCAAGGGCTTTCACCTTGCCGTGGTAAGCGTTGCCGCCCCGGTCGAAAACGACCTTGCGGATGTTCTTTGCCGCGCCGCGTTCCGCGACGAGCTTGCCGATCTCAATGGCGGTGGCGACGTTCGCCTTGCCGGCCTTGAGTTCCTTTTCGGTCGTGTTGGCCGAAACGAGAGTAACGCCAGCCTCGTCATCGATGACCTGGGCCGTGATGTTGCGGCCGGAGAAATGCACCGCAAGGCGCGGGCGCTCCGTGGAACCGGAAACTTTTTTGCGCACGCGGGCGTGCCGCATTTTGCGCAGTTTGGTGTTTGCCATATACGTGAGTGGTCGAGGTTACTGGACGGTTTTGCCTTCCTTGCGGCGAACCTGCTCGCCGGCGTAACGGATGCCCTTGCCCTTGTAGGGTTCCGGCGGATAATAGGCGCGGATGTTCGCGGCGGCCTGGCCGACGATTTGTTTGTCGATGCCTTCCACGCTGATCTTCGTGTTGTCGGTGACAGTCACCTTGACTTCCGCGGGGATCGGGAAAAGCACGGCGTGCGACTTGCCGATGTTCAGGTTCAGGTTCGAACCCTGGACGGCGGCCTTGAAACCGACGCCCTGAATCTCGAGGTCGCGCTTAAAGCCCGTGGACACGCCGGTGACCATGTTGGCCACGAGAGCACGGCTGAGGCCGTGCATGGCGCGCGAGGTGCGGGTCTCCGTCTCGACCGTGATGGCGAGGCTCTTTTCCTCGACCTTCGCGGCGACACCTTTCGGAAGCGTCCACTCGAGCTTGCCCTTGGGGCCCTCGACGACGACGGCTCCGTCGGCCGCAACGTTCACCTTCACCTTTTCGGGAAGGGCGATTTCTTTTTTACCAATACGAGACATTGTCGTTCCTCCTCGTAATTACCAGACGTAGGCGAGAAGTTCGCCGCCGACTTTCTTGCGCTTGGCCTCATGACCGGTCATCACGCCGCTCGAAGTCGAGAGAATCGCGATGCCCATGCCGTTGAGAACGCGGGGAATCTCGTCCACGCTGACGTATTTGCGCAGGCCAGGCTTGCTGACGCGCTTCAGGCCCGCGACAGCGGCGACCTTGTTGACGAACTTATTCTGCACGTGGAGAACGGGGAATTTCCCGGTCGTGTCGAGTTCGTAATCGGCGATGTAGCCCTCACGCTTGAGGATGCGGACGAGTTCGCCCTTCATCTTCGAGTAAGGAACATCGAATTTGGGTTTGCCGACGCCCGCTGCGTTGCGCAGCCGGGTCAAGAGATCGGCGATGGGATCGGATACGGTCATGGTATTTGTGGTCGGGTCGAGCCGCGGCCCCGGTGAACTGCCGGGAACCTCGTTTCGCTGGCTTTAGGCCGCCACCTCGGGTTCAGGTTTTTTGATTTCGGGTTTTTTCTTGTCCGAGAAGGGGAATCCAAGCTCGGTCAAAAGGGTCTTTGCCTCGCCGTCCGTGCGGGCCGTCGTGACGATCGTGATGTCGAAGCCGATGTTGCGCTTGATCTTGTCGAGCTCAACTTCGGGGAAGATGGTCTGATCAGCGACACCGAGAGTGTAGTTGCCGTTGCCGTCGAAAGCCTTCGGCGACACGCCACGGAAGTCACGAATACGCGGGAGCGACATCTTGATGAGGCGCTCGAGGAATTCATACATCGCGCGGCCGCGAAGGGTGACCTTCGCGCCGATGGCCTGTTCGCCACGGAGCTTGAAATTCGCGATGCTCTTCTTGGCGATCGTCTCGACCGGCTTCTGACCAGTAATGAGAGCGATCTCGGATTTCGCGACTTCGAGGGCTTCCTTTACGTCGTTGGCGGAGCCGATGGACGTGTTGACGACCACCTTCGTGAGGCGAGGAATCTGGTTCACGTTCGCGTAGCCATGCTTCTCACGAAGCGCGGGCACCACGCGAGCGCGGTATTCGTTCAAAAGTTCGGGTTCGGGTTGCGCAGTCATGGCATTCGGGGCCGCTTAGGCCGCCTTTTTCGACGCAGCCTTCTTGGGCTTTGCCGGGGTGGTCTTCTCCGTCAGCTTGACGTTGGAGATGTGGATGGGGCCCTCGAGCTCCTTGATCTGGCCGTTCGGCAGATCCTGGCTCTTCTTGAGGTGCTTCTTGATCATGCGCACGCCTTCGATCACAACCTGTGACTTCGCGCTGCGGACTTCGAGCACCTTGCCGGTGGCTCCCTTGTGGTTGCCGGTGATCACCTGGACGGTGTCGCCGCGTTTGACGTGAAATTTCGTAGCCATGGTGGTTTAGAGCACCTCCGGGGCAAGCGAGACGATCTTCATGAAGTTCTTCTCGCGGAGTTCGCGGGCGACCGGTCCGAAGACGCGGCTGCCCTTGGGGTTCTGGTCCTTGTCGATGATGACAATGGCGTTGTTGTCGAAGCGAAGGACGGAACCGTCCGGACGCTTGACCGCGTGCTTCGTGCGCACGACGACGGCGCGCACGACGTCGCCTTTCTTCACGGAACCACCGGTGGCGGCTTCCTTGACGTTGGCGGTGATCACGTCACCGACGTGGGCGGTCGACGTGCGTTTGCCGATGACACCAATCATGGTCGCCATGCGGGCGCCGGTGTTGTCGGCGACGTCGAGACGGGAGCGAATCTGGATCATGGGACGTTAGTGCTTGATGACTTCGACGAGGCGCCAGCGCTTGAGGCGGCTGAGCGGACGGGTTTCCGCGATGGAAACGCGGTCGCCGATCCTGGCTTCGTTCTTCTCGTCGTGGACGTGGAATTTGGTGATCTGCTTGACGATCTTGCCGAACTTCGGGTGCGGCACGCGCGTCAGGGCCTTCACGACGATGGTCTTGTCCATCTTGTCGGAAACAACCTCGCCAACGCGGGTCTTGCGCAGGCCGCGGGCTTTGACTTCGGGAGCAGGGGTAGCGGAATCGCTCATGGTCTTTACTTGGAGGCGGACGCCTTCGTCTTCTCGGTGAGAGCGGTCGAAATGCGCGCGATGTCGCGGCGGATCGCCGTAAGGAGGTGCGGCTTTTCGAGCTGGCCGCCCTGTTTCTGGATGCGAAGGTTGAAAGCCTCGTGCTCGAGCTCGTGCTTGCGGCTGGCGAGTTCCTTGGCGCTCATTTCGCGGATTTCTTGAATTTTCATTGCGGGCGGGCCTCCGGTTTAGGCAACAGCGGCGGCGTGGTGACGCGCGAGAAAGCGCGTGCGGACGGGAAGTTTGTTGGCGGCGAGGCGCAGGCATTCCTTCGCGAGAGTCTCGGAGACACCTCCGAGTTCGAAAAGGACGTTGCCCGGTCGAACCGTGGCCACCCAGTATTCGGGCTGGCCCTTGCCTTTACCCATTCGGGTTTCCGGCGGGCGCGCCGTCACGGACTTGTCCGGGAAAATGCGGATCCAGAGCTTGCCTTTGCGCTTCATGTTACGATTCATCGCAACACGGGCGGCTTCGATCTGGGTGTTCGTGATCCAGGCGCGTTCGAGGGTCTGAAGACCGTATTCGCCGAAATCGATGGAGAGCGTGCGTGAAGCATTCCCCTTGCGGCTACCCCGCTGGGTCTTGCGATACTTCACCCGTTTTGGCATCAGTGGCATGGCGTGTTCTCCTTAGAAATTAGTTGGCGGAACCGGCCGGCTCATTGGCAGGCTCGTTTTCAGGCTTCTCGGCGGGCTTGGTCACCCAGCACTTCACGCCGATCTTTCCGGCAGTCGTGTCGGATTCGGCGAATCCGTAATCGATGGGCTTACGAAGGGTGTGGAGTGGCACGGAGCCCTCGCGATACCATTCGGTGCGAGCGATTTCCGAACCACCAAGGCGACCGGACACGCGAACCTTGATGCCTTCGGCACCCATGCTCATTGCGGTCTGGACGGCGCGTTTGATTGCGCGGCGGAAGGAAATGCGGCGTTCGAGCTGGCCGGCGACATTTTCGGCGACGAGCTGCGCATCGGTCTCGGGCTTCTTGATCTCGACGATGTCGATCTTCACCTGCTTGCCTTCGGCGAGCTTGGAGAGTTCGTTCGTCATGTTCTCGATCTCGGATCCCTTGCGACCGATCACGACACCCGGACGGGCGGTGTAAATGGTGACGCGCACCGTGTTCCAGGCGCGTTCGATGAGAATCTTGGAAACCGCGGCGGTTTTGAGCTTCTTCTTGAGGTGCTCACGGATGCGCACGTCGACGAGAAGATAATCGGCGAGATCCTTCTTCGAGGCATACCACTTCGAGCGCCAGTCGCGGTTGACTGGCAGGCGGAAGCCGATTGGATTGACTTTCTGTCCCATGGTTATTCTTTCTTTTCGGCGGCGGCCTCGGCAGCAGGAGCTTCCGTGGCAGGCGCCGTCTCAGCCGTAGCGGCCGGTTTTGCGGACTTCTTCGGCTTGGCCGACTTGCCCGCGGTCTTCTTCGTATTCTTTGTCTCGCGACGCTTGATCTCGACCTCGTCCGTAAGCGTGATCTTGATGTGGCTCGTGCGCTTGCGGATCGGGCCGGCGCTGCCGCGGGCCTTCGGAACGAAACGCTTGAGCGTCGGTCCCTCACCCACGATCGCTTCCTGCACGACGAGAGTATCAACCCGCAGGTTGTTGTTGTTCTCCGCGTTGGCAATGGCGCTCTTCAGCGTTTTGCTGATGAGTGCCGCAGCCTTCTTCGGGGTGAAACGAAGCACGCTGAGCGCATCGGTGGCGGGAAGCCCCTGAATCTCTCGAGTGACTTCCCGAGCCTTGAAGGCCGAGATCCTCGCATACCGATATGTCGATTGAACCTGCATGTCTAGTTGATTAATTCTGTCTGTGTATCTTACTGCCGGGCGTCGACCCGCAGCTGGTCACCGGCTTTCACCGGATTCTTATTGTTTTCCAAACTCTGGATGACGGCTCCCGCGATGCGCTCGCGCACATCGACCACTCGAACCTCGCCAATCTTGCTGCCGCTGCGCCACACCTCGAAGGGCATGCCGATCTTCACACCGTGTTTTTCACCTACGTTCATGACGATCAGGGAAAGATCGTCTCGAATGTCGGAAACGATGGCGTCGGAGAGGCTCACTTCCGTCCCCTCTGGCTGGGCGACTCCCGCGGGAGCACCAAGCAATTCGGCGGTTTTTCGCAACTCAGCCTCGACCGAACCACGCGTCTCGGGTTCGACGTTTTCCGTCGTTTTGAGCAGCGTCATCACCGCTTCGGAAAGCTGGATGAGCTCGCTTCGGTATTCCTCGCCGTTCTTCTTGGCGATTCGAAGATCCCGGACGGCTGCGAGCAACTTCTGCTCGAGCTTGTCCTGATCCCCCTCGACGCCGGCAATGCCAAGCGCCTGGAGTTTCAGGGTCGCATCCGCCGCCTGCCGCTTGTAGGTCTCGGCTTCGGCGTTGGCGTTGGCCAGGCTTTGGGTGAGTTGTTTCACCGTATTTTGCAGCAGGACGACGCGCTCTTCGATCGGGGCGTCTTGGTCATCGCCTCCGTTCGGATTCGCAGTTCGGCCACCTCCGCTGGTAATGACCCGCGGAGCGCTGATTCCAGAATTTGTCAAAGATCGTTCGTCCTGCGCGTCGGCGAAGTTCGCCAGTCCGAGGACACAGATGCCTGCCACTATCGCGGCAAGTTTCATCCGTTCTATTACTTGCTCACCTTGGCGGTGTGAGAACCGTGCTTCTTGAAGATGCGCGTAGGCGCAAATTCGCCAAGCTTGTGCCCGACCATGTTCTCGGTGACGAACACCGGGATGAAGGTCTTGCCGTTGTGGATATTGAAAGTGTGACCAACGAAGTCAGGCGTCACCGTCGAACGGCGGGCCCAGGTCTTGATGGGCTTCTTGATGTTGGCGTCGTTGAGCTTGTCGATCTTCTCGAGCAGCTTCATGTCGACGTAAGGGCCTTTTTTCAGTGAGCGTCCCATAATGGTAGATTACTTGGCTTTCTTGCGGCTGGGGCGGCGCTCCACGATGAAGCTGTCCGACTTCTTGTGCTTGCGACGGGTCTTGAAGCCCTTCGCGAGCTGACCCCACGGGCTCTGCGGATGCTGGCGTCCGCCACCACCCTTGCTCTTGCCTTCGCCACCACCCATCGGGTGATCGACCGGGTTCATCGCCATACCGCGAGTCTGCGGGCGAATACCGAGCCAGCGATGACGTCCGGCCTTGCCGCTGGAGACGTTCATGTGATCGACGTTGCTGACCTGGCCAACCGTGGCGTAGCAGGCTTCGTTGATCTTGCGAATTTCGCCGGAAGCGAGTTTCACAAAAGCGTAGCCGCCTTCGCGGTTGTTCAGGATGGCCTGGGTGCCGGCACTGCGAACGATCTGGCCGCCGCGTCCCGCGACGAGCTCGATGTTGTGGATGCCCGTGCCGAGCGGGATGGAACGGAGCGGGAGGGCGTTGCCAACCTTCGCTTCGATCGCCTCGCCAGCCGCGACCTTCGCGCCAACGTTGAGGCCGGCGGGAGCGAGAATGTAGGCCTTCTCGCCATCGGGATACTGGATGAGAGCGATGCGGGCCGTGCGGTTCGGATCGTATTCGATCGCGACCACGTCGGCGACGACGTCACGCTTGTTGCGCTTGAAGTCGATCACGCGATACATGCGCTTGTGACCACCGCCACGGTGACGGGCGGTCTTGCGGCCGTTGTTGTTGCGGCCGCCGGTCTTCTTGATCGGCTCGAGCAGGCTCTTCTCAGGCGTGCTCTTGGTGATCTCCGCGAAGTCCGGAAGCTCCTTGAAGCGGGCGGACGGCGTGAGAGGGCGGAAAGTTTTGAGTCCCATGGCTTAAACGAGGTCGAGCTTCTCGCCCGCCTTGAGCGTGACGATGGCCTTTTTCCAATGCGGCTTCCGGCCGAAGTCGGCCCGACGCTCGCGCTTTTTCTTGCCCGCGTAGTTCGCGGTATTCACGTCGACGACCGTCTTCTTGAAGAGCTGCTCGATGGCACGCTTGATCTCGAGTTTGGTCGCGGTCGGGGCGACGCGGAAGGTGTATTTGCCGTGGGCCTCGGAAAGGAGCGTGGCCTTTTCCGTGAGGATGACGGTCTGGATCTGGTCGAAAATGGTGCTCATCTTAGGCGAGCCTTTCAGCGAGTTTGGCCACCGCGTCGCGGGTGACGATGATCTTGTCGTAAGCGAGGAGCTGCTCGGTGTTGACGTCCGTCGCCGTGGCGAGAAGGGACGTCTGCACGTTGCGAGCGGCCATGAAGGTCTTCTCGTCGAACTGGCTGCCGAGAACGAGCGTCTTGCGAGCGTCCTTGGCGGCGTTAGCGACGAGGCTGATGAATTGCTTGGTCTTCGGCTCGCTCACCGCGAAGGACTCCACGACGACGACGTCGCCAGCGAGAATCCGGGCGCTGAGAGCCTTGCGAAAGGCCAGCTTCTTGACCTGCTTGGGAATGTTCTTCGAGTAATCGCGAGGGCGAGGACCGTGAGCGGCGCCGCCACCAACCCAGATGGGCGAAGCGAACGAGCCCGCACGAGCGCGGCCGGTGCCTTTCTGTCGCCAAGGCTTCTTGCCGGACAGATTGACCTCACTGCGCTTCTTGGCGCAGGCGGTGCCACTGCGGCGGGCAGCCTGGAGAGCGACCACGACGTCGTGAACGGCCTGGTTGCCCTTCTTCTCCTCGGTGATCAGCTCGATTTTGGCCTTCTGGGCCTCTTCAGCGGTAAAAACGGTGGCGCTCATGGCTTAGGCTTTCTTGGCGACCTTCTTCTTGGAAGGACGCACGATGACGTAGGATCCCTTCGCACCAGCGACAGCGCCGCTGACGAGGATCACGTTCTCGGATTCACGCACCTGGACGATGCGCAGGTTCTGGACGGTCTTGCGCTCGTCACCCATGTGACCAGGCATGCCCATGTTCTTCCAAACACGGCCCGGGGTCGAACGATTACCGATGGCGCCGTTCCGGCGGTGCATCATGGAACCGTGAGTTTCCGGCTGACCGGCGAAATTGAAACGCTTGACGACACCCTGAAAGCCCTTGCCCTTCGAAGTGCCGATGACGTCCACAAACTGGCCGACTTCGAAAATCGTGGTGGGAACGTCGACGCTCTCGGGAGCGGCTTCGCCGTCCTTGAGGCGGAATTCGCGGATGAAACGCTTGGCGCCGCTCTCGGACTTCTTGAAATGGCCGAGCTGGGCCTTGCTCACGCGTTGCGGCTTCTGGTCGTCGAAACCGACCTGCACGGCCGTGTAGCCGTCCTTCTCCTGATCCTTGACCTGGAGAATGCGGTTACCGCCCGTGGCGATCACGGTGACGGCCTGGGCCACGCCCTTGTCGTCATAGACGCGGGTCATGCCGATTTTTTTTCCTAACAATCCAATGCTCATGGCGACGTCAGATCTTGATGGTGATGTCCACGCCAGCCGGGAGGTTGAGCTTGCGGAGCTCATCAACGGTCTTGGCGGTCGGCTCGACGATGTCGAGCAGGCGCTTGTGCGTGCGAATCTCGAACGCGTCCATCGACTTCTTGTCGACGTGGGGCGAGCGGTTCACGGTGAATTTCTCAATGCGAGTCGGAAGCGGGATCGGGCCCGTCACTTTGGACCCGGTGCGCTTTGCCGTCTCGACGATCTCGGCGGCGGAAGCGTCGAGGATGCGATAGTCAAACGCCTTGAGGCGGATGCGGATTTTTTGGCCGTTCGTCATGATGGCAATCGATTAGTTTTTCTGTTCAACGACCGCGTTGAGCACTTGTTGCGGAACCTGCTCGAAGTGCGAGGGCTCCATCGAATACGAGGAGCGGCCCTTCGAGAGGGAGCGGATGGCCGTGGCGTAACCGAACATTTCGGCGAGCGGCACTTCGGCGTTGATCGTGGTGAGGTTCCCCTTGGTCTCGAGACCGGAGATTTTCGCGCGGCGACGGTTCAGGTCGCCCATGATGTCGCCCTGGAATTCTTCCGGGGTGATGTTTTCGACCTTCATGATCGGCTCGAGCAGGATCGACTTCGCATTCTTGAGGCCGTCCTTCAAAGCGAAGATCGCCGCCATTTTGAACGCCATTTCGTTCGAGTCCACGTCGTGGTAGCTGCCGTCGACGATGTCGATGTGAATGTCGATAACGGGCGAACCGCAGATGATGCCATTCAGCGTGGCTTCGTTGAGGCCCTTGATGACCGCAGGGATGAAGTCCTTCGGAATGGAACCACCGACCGTCTTGTTTTCGATCGTGACCCCCTTGCCGCGCTCGTTCGGAGCGACCTTGATGACGACGTGGCCATACTGACCACGGCCACCGGACTGCTTGACGAGTTTGCCCTCGCCATCGGCGGCCTTGATGATCGTCTCCTTGTAAGCGATCTGCGGCTTGCCGGAGTTCGCCTCGACCTTGAACTCGCGCATCATGCGATCGCGAATGATCTCCAGGTGAAGCTCGCCCATGCCGGCGATGATCGTCTGGCCGGTGTCTTCGTTGGTGAAAACGCGGAAGGTCGGATCTTCTTCAGCGAGACGCGCGAGTGCGTTGCCCATCTTCTCCTGGTCGGCCTTTGTCTTGGGCTCGATGGCCATCGAGATCACCGGATCAGGGAAGGACGGCGGCTCGAGCAGGATCGGATAATCCTCGTCGCAGAGCGTATCGCCCGTCGTGATGTTCTTGATGCCAACGATCGCGGCGATGTCGCCGGAATAGCAGGTGTCGATGTCTTCGCGCTTGTCCGCCTGAATCTGGATGATGCGGCTGATGCGCTCGCGCTTGTTCGTGCGCGGGTTGTAAACCGTGTCGCCCTTGGAAAGCTTGCCGCTGTAGACGCGGAAGAACACGAGCTTACCGACGAAAGGATCGCTCCAGAGCTTGAAGGCGAGCGAGCAAAACTTGCCGCTGTCGTCCGCCGGCGCGAGCATCTCGGACGCGTCGTCCGGATTCTGACCCTTGGCGGCAGGAATTTCGATCGGGCTCGGGAGATAGTCGACAACGGCGTCGACGAGGAACTGAACGCCCTTGTTCTTGAAGGCGGAACCACCGGCAACGGGAACGAACTTGTTCGCGATGGTCTGGCGACGGATGGCCGCCTTGAGATCCTGCTTCGTGATCGGCTGCTCCTCGAGGAACTTCATGCCGATCTCGTCGTCGAGGTCGCACATCTGGTCGATGATGTCCTGATAAGCCACTTCGGCCGAAGCCTTGAGCTCCGTCGGGATCTCGACGATTTCGTAGGTCGACCCCATCGAGTTGTCGTCGAGGTAGCGAACAGCCTTCTGGTTCAGGACGTCGATCTGGCCGACGAGCGTATCTTCCTTGCCCCAGGGAATGAGAATCGGCCAGACGTTGGCACCGAGCTTGGTGCGCATGCTCTCGACGGCAGCCTCGAAATCGGCGCCGGTGCGATCCATCTTGTTGACGAACGCGATGCGCGGCACGCCATACTTGGTGGCCTGACGCCAGACAGTCTCGGACTGCGGCTGCACGCCGGCGACACCGCAGAACACGGCGATCGCGCCGTCGAGCACGCGCAGGGAACGCTCCACTTCAGCCGTGAAGTCCACGTGGCCGGGAGTGTCGATGATGTTGACGCGCTGCTTGATGCCTTCGAAAGCCTTGTAGATGCCTTCGACGGGTTCCTTGCGCTGCAACCACGAACAGGTCGTGGCGGCAGAGGTGATCGTGATGCCGCGCTCGCGCTCCTGCTCCATCCAGTCGGTCACGGTCGTGCCTTCATGCACTTCACCGATCTTATGGATCATGCCGGTGTAGAAGAGGATACGCTCGGTGAGCGTGGTCTTGCCCGCGTCGATATGGGCGCAGATCCCGATGTTACGGGTGCGCTCGAGCGGGAACGCGCGGTCGGGCGAGTTCGGATTCGAAGCGGATTTTTCCTGGAGCGTAGCGGACATTGAGAAAGAACGGGGAGGAGGCTGAGGTTACCAGCGGAAATGGGCAAAGGCGCGATTCGCCTGGGCCATTTTGTGCATGTCGTCGCGTTTCTTGATGCCGTTGCCCTGACCGGCGGCGGCGTCCTTGAGTTCGTAGGCGAGCGCGTCCTTCATGGCGACACCCTTGCGCTTGTTTGCAAAGAGAACGAGCCAGCGCATGGCGAGAGCGATCTGACGATCCTGAGGAACTTCCATCGGGACCTGATAGGTGGCGCCACCAACGCGGCGGGACTTCACCTCGAGACGAGGACGAACGTTGTCGATGGCCTTGTTGAGCGTCTCGAGCGGATCGACGGTGTCGCTACCTTCGCGCGACTTGTCGATGGCTCCGTAAACAATGCGCTCGGCGACCGACTTCTTGCCGGCCTGCATGACAGCACTGATGAGACGCGCCACGAGCGGGCTCGCGTAACGGCTATCGCGTTTGACTTCCTTGTGAATGACTCTGCGTCGACGGGACATGGTGTTTTACCGATTCGAAATTATTTCTTCTTGCCCTTGCCACCCTTGCCAGCGGCGACAGCTTCCTGGCCGGGCTTCGGACGCTTGGCGCCATACTTGGAACGGCTGCGACGACGACCATCAACCCCGAGGGAGTCAAGGGAACCACGAACGATGTGGTAACGGACGCCGGGAAGATCCTTCACACGACCACCACGAACGAGCACGATCGAGTGCTCCTGCAGGTTATGACCCTCGCCAGGGATGTAGGCGATGACTTCCTGACCGTTGGTGAGGCGAACCTTGGCGACTTTACGAAGCGCGGAGTTCGGCTTCTTCGGCGTGCGGGTCATGACCTGGACGCAAACGCCACGACGCTGCGGGCAATTCACGAGTGCCGGCGACTTGGACTTGACCGTCACCTTGGCGCGTCCCTTGCGGACCAGTTGATTGATTGTGGGCATTGGGTGTTCCTCGAAAGTTTCCGCTAAAATTTTTGGGGACAAAAAAACCACACGGCGATGTGGTTGGCTCGTGACCCCGACGTTGTGCGGGAACGGTTAGATTACTGATTCGACGTTTACGCGCAACAACAAAATGACAAATTTTTACAGACCTCGGAGGGCTGGATTTATGCGGCTGCGCGGGTGATTTGCCCCCCTGCGGGACGACGTCCATACAGGCAGGGACAGCATCCAAAGGCTTCAGCAAACGCTTTACTGAAGTGACTGAGACTGGAATAACCGACGGTCACCGCGGCCTCGGTGACGTTCGCCTCGCCCCCGCGAAGCAGCTCGGCCGCGCGCTCGAGGCGCGCCCGGCGCAGGTAGGCGGAGATCGTGATGCCGGTTTCCTGGCGGAAGATGCGACTGAGATAGAACGGGCTGCATCCCACGCGTTTCCCCAGCTCGGCCAGCGCGGGGGGATTTTCGATATCGGCGCGAAGGATCTCCTGCACGCGCTCGACCCGCTCGCGACCGACGCGTTTCGTGCGTTCGCAGAAAAGCTCGGATTTGCTTTCGACAAAAAGCGCGGAGGAAACCAGCTCCAGCGCCTTGGCATGGTGCCACGGGAGCCAGGCGGCGGGGGCCGCCGGAGGCTGGAGCATATCGATCGCGATCTGGGAAATTCGCGCGGTCATGGGCCGAACTTCGCAGATCGACTCCCCTCCCCGCGATGTTTCGATAAACTGCCGAACGATGGGACGCAGTTCGTTTGCGGCCGGAGAGGCCCACCGGGCAATCCACGAGCGCCGCATCTCCAATGCGACGAAGCGATGGCGCTGACCGCCGATTCGCTCCAGATTCTGACGCCGGCGCGGCGCGGTTGCGAGAGCCATGCTCCCCGGCTCCATCGCCCAAGGCTGCGTCTCCCCTCCTTGGAAGCGCCCCTGGCCATTCACATTCAGACAGAGAACGAGAGAGTGCGGGTCGAACCAATGGCGGCCGGGCGGCTCATCACTTTCATCCCACCGGGTGATGCGAAATCCTTCCTCTCGAGGATCGCCGAAACTCCCACGCTCGGAGCGGGCGGAGGCAGGCAAGGGAACGGAGTCAGCTGACATCGGACGGATCTTCTACATGAGATTGCGTCTCACTCTCAACTATAAAGTCTCGGAAGTTGGGTGGTTCACGCCGGCAACGACTGTCCGGTCTCAGGCCACGTGAAAAACGGCATGTTCTCGCCCCGGGATGGTCTGCACGCGGATGCCGTAGGCGATTTCCAGCCAATCGGGCGTCATGACCGCGGTCGCGTCGCCGGACCCGAGGACACGGCCGTAATGGAGAAGACAGACCTTGTCCGCATATCGCGCGCAGAGGTTCAGATCGTGGAGGACGACAACGACGCACCCGCCAGAGTCGGCAAATCGGCGCACGATTCGCAGGATGTCGCGCTGATGGCGAAGATCGAGACTGGATGTCGGCTCGTCGAGCAGCAGCCAGCGTCCCTCCCCTTCCGTGCCGACCTGGGCAAACGCCCGGGCGAGATGCACGCGCTGGCGTTCGCCTCCGGAAAGCGTGGTGTAATCGCGATCGGCCCAGCGGACCAGGTCGACCGCCTCGAGCGCGGCAAGCGCGGCCGCCTCGTCGATATTGCGTTCCCCGCCATCAAGATGCGGCGCGCGGCCCTGAAGAATCACCTCGAGCACGGTGAAGGGGAAGTTGAGCGCGCTCGATTGCGGCACGACGGCCCGCCGACGGGCGAGAGTGGCAGGTTTCCAATCCGCCAACGGTTGCCGTCCGAAACTCACGCTCCCCGAGTCCGGCTTCAGGTCGCCGCTCAGGACGCGCAGGAGCGTCGACTTCCCGGCGCCATTGGAGCCCAGAATGGCCGTGACCTTCCCGTGCGGAGCCCGGAAGTTCACGCCGCCAAGAATGGGACGGCCCTTGCGCTCCACGAAAATGTCCTTTGCCTCGATCATGGCTGCCAGACGGCCTTGGCCCGCAGGAGCAGCCACAGAAAGAAAGGCGCCCCGAGAAGCGCAGTCAGGATGCCAATCGGCAACTCCGCCGGCGCGACAAGGCAGCGCGCAAGGGTGTCGGCGCCAACGAGGAGAGCCGCCCCGAGAAGCGCGGAAGCCGGGAGCAGAAAGCGGTGATCCGGGCCGGCGACGAGTCGGACCGCATGCGGAACGATGAGCCCGACAAACCCGATGACGCCGGTGAAGGCGACCGAGACGCCCACCATCACGGTCGAGAGGAGAATGACCAGCGATTTCGTCCGCCGGACATCGAAACCGAGATGGGACGCCTCAGATTCTCCGAGTAACAGGCCATTGAGCGCCCGCGCCACGAAGGGCAGCAGCGTGAGCCCCACGAGGACAACCGGAGCGACGATGACGACCTTCGCCCACGTGGCGGCGCCGAGACTGCCCAACAACCAGAACGTCACGTCGCGCACCTGCTGATCATTCGCCAGGAAGATCATGAAAGCCGTGAGCGCCCCGGCCAGGGCATTGATCGCCACGCCGGCGAGGAGCATGGTGGCGACCACGGGATGGCCGTCGTGCAGCGACAGCTGCAAGATCACCAGCGTGGCGACGAGGCATCCCACGAACGCAGCCGTCGCGAGAAGATACGGTGCGGCCCAGTCGGGCAGCACCGGCAAAACGCGGTGCCCGAGCACGATCACCCCCACCGCCCCGCATGCCGCGCCCGCCGAGATTCCGATCAATCCCGGGTCCGCCAGCGGATTCCGAAACAATCCCTGCATCGAGGCCCCGCAGACCGCCAGCGCAGCCCCGATCAATGCCGCAAGCACGACCCGCGGGAGGCGGATCTGCAGAACGACGGTGCGCACGGTCGCATCCACCTCCCCGCCAGGCCCCGTGGCGAGAGCGAAAATGTCCGCCGGCGCGATGCGCATGGGCCCGATCGTCACCGCGGCCAGCGCGCATCCGAAAAGGAGCGCCACCAAAGCAAGAAACAGCCACCGACGCCGGCGCCGGGAGCGACGCAGAAGTTCTGCCGGGGCCGGAGCCTCCGACGGCGTCCAATCTGTCGCCCCGGACCAGGCGTTTTCCATCACTTGCGGGCCGCCTGGGCCAATTCCCTCGCTGCCTGGGCAGAGCGCGGCCCGAGGCCGAGCAGATACATGTCGTCGAAGACCAGCAGGTGATCATTCTTCACGGCCGCCGTGGGGCTGAGGGCGGGATTCGCCTTCAGTTTCTCGAGGCCGCCGCTGGCCTGCACCGTGCGCTGCCCGGTGACGATCACCGCAGGATTCTGCCCGACGAGCGCCTCCCCGGAGACGGGTTTGTAACCCTCCGTGTCGGCGAAGATGTTTTTCAAGCCGGCGGCCGTGAGCATCGCGTCGGCCGCGGTGCCCCGGCCGGCGCCGATGAGGGTGCCGTCGCTGCGCGCCATCACGTAAACCGCGGTGACTGGCTCGCCCTGCTTCGCCGTGGCCTCGGCAACCTCGCGATCGGTCTCGAAAGTGCTGGCGAGCCTCTCGCCGTCGGCCTTCGCGTCGAAAGCCTCGGCGACGGCCCGAATTTTCCCTTCGATGCCGGGAAGCGTATGGTCTTTTGGCAACGCGACGATCGGAATCCCCGCCGCCTTGAGCTGGGCCATTGTTTCCGCCGGCCCCGCCTCGCCGCTCGCGAGGATGAGGTCGGGCTTCATGGCGAGGATGCCCTCCGCGGAGAGAGCCCGCACGTAGCCGACTTTCGGCAACTTGAGCGCCGCCTCGGGATAGACGCTCGTGACGTCCACCGCCGCGAGCGTGTCGCCCTTGCCGAGCGCGTAGACAATTTCCGTGATGTCACCGCCCAGGGTGACAACGCGCTGAGGCGCCGCCAGGGCGGTGCCGCCCAGCACCATCGAGAGAAGAACGTGGCGGAGCATCAGTCGAGGGAGGCTGCGAGGTTGCGCCAGTTGGAATCCTCGGCTTCGCCGGGTTTCCGCTTTCCGAAGAACAGCGCGATGTTCTCGCCCGTCGCATCGTAGAGCTCGACCGAGGTCACGGCACCGTCCCTGGTCGGCTTTCGCACGAGCCACGCGCTGGCCACGCCGGATTCGCGGAGGTGCAGATTGAACTCGGCATCGAGGACGTTGATCCAGTCGCCGTAGGGCACGATCCGGTTGACTTCGCCGGTGTGAATCTGGATGCATCCGCGATTGCCGACAAAGACCATGATCGGCAGTTTCGCGGCGGAGGCGGCGCGCAGGAGGTCCCCGGCGACCTTCGCGGAAAGCGGCGTGGCAAACTCCGGCCCGAGGAGCCGCAGAGCCTGCACGCGCCCCACCTGGAATTTGCGCAGCAGACCGAAGAAGTGGTGGGTGTCCTCCATGGCCCGGAAGGCCTCGAGAAATCCGGCGACGTCGATCTCGGCATCCGAGCGATCGGGCGCGGCGGCCTCCACCGGCAGGGCGACGAAGCCATGGTCGTCACCCCGGAAATCGGCGATGAGTTTTTCAAAAGCGGTGAGATCGCTGTCGTCCTGCAGGAAAACCTTGTGCAGGGCGAGGCCGTCCGCGCCAAAGATCTGGACGCTGTTGTGCGCGCCGGTGGCCTCGTCCTCCCGCACGGCGAACGCCGCGCTCCACGACATCGGGAACAACCGCAAATCGATATCCGGTCCCACAACCTGGCCCATCGCGCCGCCACCGAAGAAACCGATCTCGCGGAAGAGCCCCTTGCGCTCATGCACGGCGTGCTCGTTGCGGGTGAGGCACATCACGCGACCGAGTTCCTTGAAGGCCTCGAGCAGCTCCGGCCATTCGGGGCGGAGGCGGATGACATGGTCGCCGGTCGCGAGAAGTTCCGCCTCGCTCACGCCGAGGCGGGCGGCGGCATCGCGGATGCGCAGTTTGGGTTCCGCCTGACGGAGTTCCGCCCAGGCCGATTTGAGATCGGAAGTGGTTTTCATGATTTCGATTCGAAGGAGGTCACGGTGGAAATGAGCGAGTTACGGTGCCCCGCGAAAGCCGGGCTGGCTAGCGGCAGCTTGCGATTCCTTGTCGCTGGATTGCTTTTCGTCGGGCGCAAGCCACGCCGCCCAGCGCGATTCCGGCCAGGCCGAGCAGCGCCCACGTGCCGGGCTCCGGGACGGCCGTGTAATCGAGGAAGAGCGAGTTCCCGGTCCGGCTGACCGAGAAGGTGCCATTGGCGTTGGTGAATCCGGAAGTGTTCACGACGAAATTCGTCGCCGAGAAACCGGTGATGCCACCGGAGGCAGTCGCGATGAGCCATTGATAGCTCTGGCTGGCATCGAAACCGCTGGCTGCCGCAAGGATGCCATCCACCGTGATCGAGGTCGCGTAGATCGTGAACTGGCCGCTGAGGGTGAGCGTGCCGTTGATCTGGACGAAATCCCAGCCGCTGGATTGGCTGGCATTCGCGACCTGCCACTCGTAGCCGCCGCCGGCGCTCCAGGTTTGCGACCCCACGAGGGTCAGCATCCCCGCATTCACGCCCGGTGCCAGGCGACTGCCGGAGGCAATCGTCACGCTTTTACTCACCGTGCCGGCCCCCCCGAGCGTAGCCGCCGTGAGCGTGAGCGCCCCCGCACCGCCGAACGACCCGTTTACCCGCAGCTTCGCGCCGGAGTTCACCTGCCAGCCGCCTGAGCCGGTATAAGTCCCGCCGGAAGCAATCTCGACCGTGCCGGCACCGACGGTGACGCCGCCGCTGAAGTCGAGCGGCCCGCCGAGGGAAAGCGTGCCCGCGCCCTGCTTGATGAAGCCGTAACCGCCGGAGACACCCCCGCCCAGCCGCACGGTGCCGGCGGAGAGATCGAAGAGATTCAGTGCGCCCAATTGCCAGCCGGCGTTGACCGCGTAGACGCCGGTGGCGGCGGACGTCGTGGTGATTCCGGTATTCGAGAGGATCTTCTGCGACGCGGAAGGCGTGATGGTGACGTTCGCGGCCGTCTGGAAGATCATCTCGCCGACCGTGCGGTTCGAGTCGAGGGTTGCCGTCGCGGCGGTGGCATTGGCGAAACGCACGTTGCCCCCCTCGTTCGATGTCGAGCCCTGGGCCCAGTTCGCTCCGGCGCTCCAGACGCCCGACGGAGCGGTCCAGGTGCGGGCGGTGGGAAGCCCGGCGTCATCCGCATAATGATCGGCCGTATCCAGTCGCGCGCGCTGGAAGCTCATACTCGAAGCCGACGCGGCCCAGACGATCTCGTAGCTGCTGATGGACAGCGCGCTGAGGTCCCACTGAAGGGCGACGCGATTCTTGATCGAGCCGACGGCTTCGGGAATCGAGACCGTGCTGGCCTGAAACTCGCGCAGGTAATCCGTGGCGGCCAGCGTGTGCGTCCCGGTGCCGTCGGTGTAACGAAGCCGGATGTTGGAGAAATCCACCAGCGCTCCGTCGGTCTGGAACTGGAACATCACCGTCTTCGCGAGGTAGGGCGAGGAAGCGTCCGCCGTGGAATCCTTGAGGACGAAGGACGTCGGAGCGGCGTGGGAATAGATGTTTCCCGAGCTGTCCGTCCCGGTGATGAACGCGCTGGTCGTTCCCGTCTGGGTGATGGTCGGATTCTTCGTGTCCCAGAAGGCCAGCGGATTACCGGGATCGTAGGGACGCACGGGATCATTCTTGGAACCGGTGGGGAAACCTGCGACCGACGCCTGCACGGGCTTCCACACCCCATTCTCGAGCTTCCCGCCGTGCGGCGCGGTCACGTCAGGATAATTCGCCGCGGTGTGCGGGGAGTATAAGACATTCCACTCGGCGAACTCCCCCTTCCAGCTCGTGTAGGCCGGCGGAGGGTTATTGTTGCTATCGAGCAGGTTGTATTTGGCGAGAACGGGGAGGTATTCAGGGCCGAACAGATATTCCGCGCGGGAAGACGCGGTAAACCCGAGGCCGGCGGCCACGATCAGGAAAGGTCGGCAATTGAAGGTCATGCGCAGGAAGAAAAGTGGGTTAGCGCCGGCCGCTGCCGCTGCCTGGCGGGGGTGTCTCGACGGGCACGCGGTAGTCGGGATCGTCGAGGTCCTGGGCGTTGCGATTCCAGAGGCGCATGTCGCGCAACTGCTTCGGCGCCATCATCCGGATGCTGCCGTCGAGGAAAACGCAGACGGCGAGACCGTTGTGACGGAAATCGATGTTGCCGTAGTTGCCCGGTGGCTTGTCGCGGGCGTCGTCATCAGTGTCAGAGGAATCCCAGACCTTCACCCGCTTGTTCGGCGGCTCGAGCCGGTTGTAGCCGTCGACCTTCTTGTCCCCGGCGCCGTATCCGGCGCTGGCGAAAAGCAGCATCGACGACGGCTTGCTGACCTGCCCCATGCGGGTCGCGCAATCCTCTTTCATACTGAGTTCTCCATTCTCCCACTCCCCGCCGACGTAGTAGAGGTTCATGCCGAGCGCGGGAAACAGGCTCGTCGCGTAGGTCGAATCCATCCCGGAATTCTTGATCTGGGCCTTGTTGCGATTCACCAGGATCACCCCCTCGAGCCCGTAGTCGAAGTAGGGCGCCAGCCGGTAGGGATAGCGATGCGCGGCCTCCGGAGGGATGGAGAGCCCTCCCGCCGTATAGCCGCTGGCAGTGTCGTCAAACCCCGGCAGAAACACCCCGTCGTTGTCCGCCGTCGCCGCGGCGTAAGCGGACGCCAGGGTGCGGGCGGCGGCGGTTTCCCGGGCGGTGTAGCCGCTCTCCATCGCGCCCCGGGTGACGGCAAATGTGATCGATGTCAGGACGAGGACGATCACGAGCCCCGCCATCATCTCCACGAGGGTAAAACCAGATTCTCTGTAAATTCTCACTGCGCCGAGGCTAGCGGGCAGGGAATTGCAGCGCTGTCGGCGGCTTGTGAAAGATTAGCGGGGAATTGCGCTTTCCGGGCTCTCGCCGACAATGCGATCCGTCCGATCGGAAAGAAAAAGGCGACGGACTCATCGCCCGCCGCCTTCGTGATTCGAAAGATCCTCGCCCCCGTTTATGCCGCCAGACTTACCCGCCGCCGGCGCATGACGATCAACAACCCAAGCAGAGCCGCCACGCAAACGGCATATTCATGCGGCTCGGGCACCGCCTGGATGAGCGCCACCTCGGTGTAAGCCGTGTGAGCGCTCGGCGTGGTCCACTCCATGGAAAACGCGTTGGCCGTTCCCAGGGCGCTCACGTCCCAGTCCCATGTGTAGCGGACATACGATTGTCCCATTTCAACCTGGCCCGTCGGCGCCGCCGAGAACGCAGTTGCCGACTGCAAACCGTTGAAGCTGAGCGTCGCAGAGCTTTCGGAGAACACGGAGGAACTCACGAACGACAACGTGACCGTTTTGACGCCTGAGAGGACGTTGCTCGTGGAAAGATCGAACGCCGGGGTGGAGAAAAACGTATAGTAGAACGAGTCGTAGAGTCCGCCCGAAGTTGCTCCCGTGACAATGAGGTCGGCGCCGCTATCCGATGCAGTATCGGGATTGAGGACACCGCCGGTGCCCGGGGTCCAATTCGGCTGATTGGCCAGCGTCCATGCCCCGCCAGCGGCGCTCCACAGATCCACCTGCGTCTGGGCGCGCACGGAAAGAGGAGCCGCGACTCCGAAAAGAGCGACAAGGGCGAACCTGGAGAAGGAAATAAGTTTCATTGCGGCGAAGACTAGGCCCTTCGCAAGTTCCCGCTAACGGTCACTTGCGAAGCTTTTGCGGTAAGTTGATCAACCGCGAATCCTTGTCGCTCGCGTGCGATAAACCCGGAAGGCCAACAAGGCCACGAGCGCCCCGCCGATCGCCCAAGTGCCGGGCTCGGGAACAGCTGTGACCGAAGCGAAGTCTACTGAGAAAGCGTCGATCGAGCGTGAGAAAGAATTGTTCTTGGGAAGCGCGATGCTCACGGTCGACGAGCCGGTATCCGTGAGACCGGCGAGGGAAGCGTCCCAATACCAGGTGGTCACCGAATAGGTGCCTGCGGTCGAATTCGTATCTCCACTGCCGGTGGTCGTGTAAAAGCCGTCAGCGCCAACCGCCGTCGAATTGATCGTCAGGATCGGCGTGAAGCCATTGGCGTCCGCCAGCGTCGCCGTGCTGCCGGCCCGCTTGATCTGAAGGATCACGCCGTAGGCCGTGAAGTTGAGCGTGGCATTGATCGTGAACGTGACGTTGTTGCCGCCGTTCAGAAACACATCCGTTCCGTAGGTGTTTCCGGTCATCCCTCCGACGAAGTCGTAGACCCCGGCGCCTTGAGCGAAATTGTTGGTCTGGGCGACGGATTGCGCGAGGGTCGCGGAAGTCGTGCCCGATGATTCGCCCGGAGCCAGATTCGAAAATGTCATGGTGCCGGCGGGGGCAGGCGTCGAGGTGAAGTCCACGTTCGAGAAGCTGTCCCACGTTGCGTAGGCCGTGCCGACGTCGCCTCGATTCCATGCGCTCTCGGCCGGGATATCACTGATTCCGAGCATGGTGGCCTGCGTTGTGGCAGTCAGGGAAAGAAAGGCGATTACGCCAAAAAGGAATTTTGAGTGTGTCGTCATGGTTGGCCGGGATGCCTAACGAACCCTTGCCCCCCCCGCTAACGAGCCGTTGCCAAAGATTAGCGCGCGCTTGCGAATCGCGGCACAAATGCCTGCTCAGCCCGCATCCATGCGACCGAAGATCGCAGCGGCCTGCGTCACACGCTTCGCGCGACCGACGAGCACGAGCCAGTCGCCGCCACGATCGCGATGATGAGCACCGAGTGCGCAATCGTGGGGGCTACCAAAAGATCGTGCAGCCAGTTCATAGGGATATGGGAGCTTCCCACGGTGGGACGCAAGCACGGCGATCAATCCTCTTCATGAAATTTGACGGGATGGATTTTCCCATTCGGCCGCAAGAGGACTCACGCCTTGTCGCGGTGCTCCCTTCGAGCAGGTGGCGTCCGATCTGCAGGCCGAGCCTCGCAACTTGATCGAGTGGAACAGGCGGTCCGCTGATCATGGAATATCCCCTTTCCTTGAGTCTCCGTTCGCCCGCTTCATCGAACCGAGGCGGGCGATCCGGATTACGGGGACCGCATCTTTACAGACGTGAGATGAGCAACTCGCGCTGGAACAGCAGTTCCTTCGGCAGGTCGGCGTTCAGATTGATGAACAGTTCGTCCTGCAGCATGAGCTCGCGTTTCCAGCCCTGGACGTCGATGGCCAGCGCCTTCTCGAGCGTCGCGAAATCGTAACCCTCGAGGCCGTCGATATTGATGTCCTCGGCGGCGGGCATCCAGCCGAGGGGAGTTTCCTCGGCGTAAACCGTGCCGTGGCAGCGGTCGATGATCCACTTCAGCACGCGCATGTTGTCGCCGAAGCCAGGCCAGAGGAACCTGCCGTCCTCATCCTTGCGGAACCAGTTCACGTGAAAGATCTTCGGCACGCGCCTGATCTCCTTTCGCATCTCCAGCCAGTGGGCGAAGTAATCGCCCATGTTGTAGCCGGCGAACGGGAGCATGGCCATGGGGTCGCGGCGCACGGCGCCGAGCGTGCCGGCGGCGGCGGCGGTCATTTCCGAGCCCATCGTCGCGCCGAGGTAGGTGCCGTGGATCCAGTTGAACGCCTGGAAGACGAGCGGCATCGTGGTGGCGCGGCGACCGCCGAAGACGAACGCGGTGATCGGCACGCCGGCGGGATCGTCCGCCTTGTCGTCGAGCACGGGATTGTTGGCCATCGGCGCGGTGAAACGGGCATTCGCGTGGGCGGCGGGCCGGCCACAGCCAGGGGTCCATTCCTTGCCGGTCCAGTCGGTGAGCCTGGCCGGCGGCTCGTCGGTGAGGCCTTCCCACCACACATCGCCGTCCTCCGTGAGTGCGACGTTGGTAAAGATCGTGTCGCGTTCGCAGCATCTCAGGGCGTTGAGGTTCGACCGGGCCGACGTGCCGGGCGCGACGCCGAAGTAGCCGGCCTCGGGATTGATCGCGTAAAGGCGACCGTCCGCACCGGGCTTGATCCACGCGATGTCGTCGCCGATGGTCGTGACCTTCCAGCCGTCGAATTCCTTCGGCGGGATGAGCATCGCAAAGTTCGTCTTGCCGCAGGCACTTGGAAAGGCGGCGGCGACGTAGTCCTTCCTGCCCTCGGGCGATTCGACGCCGACGATGAGCATGTGCTCGGCCATCCAGCCTTCATCGCGGGCCATGCACGAGGCGATGCGCAGCGCAAAGCACTTCTTCCCGAGCAGCGCGTTCCCGCCGTAGCCCGAGCCGTAGCTCCAGATCTCGCGGGTCTCAGGGAAATGGACGATGTATTTGGTTTCGCGGTTACAAGGCCACGGAACGTCGGCCTCGTCGGGGCCGAGCGGCGCGCCAACGGTGTGAACGCACGGCACGAATCTGCCGTTCTCACCGAGCTGGTCGAGCACGGCCTGCCCCATGCGAGTCATGATGCGCATGTTCACCGCGACGTAGGGCGAGTCGGAGATCTCGACGCCGATGTGGGCGATTTTCGAGCCGATCGGGCCCATGCTGAACGGCACGACAAACATCGTGCGGCCTTTCATGCAGCCGGTGAAGAGCGGCTCGAGCGTGGCGCGCATCTCATCGGGCGCCATCCAGTTGTTCGTCGGTCCGGCGTCCTTCCTGCGTATGCTGCAGATGAACGTGCGGTCCTCGACGCGAGCGACGTCCGACGGATCCGATAGCGCGAGATAGCTATTCGGGCGCCTGGCGGGATTGAGCTTCCGGAAAGTGCCGGCATCGACTAGCGTCTGGCAAAGCTCGTCGTATTCCTCCTGCGAGCCATCGCACCAGCGGACGTCATCCGGCTGGCACAGGGCGCGGATTTCTTCGACCCACGCGAGCAAAGCCCGGTTACGGGTAGGGGCGGCCTGGACTGCGGTTGGGGCGACTTCGGTGGTGATCATGATCCGATGGTGCCATCGGTCGGGTCCAGCGCGATACCCGTGACTTGCTCAAACCCGCTCCCTTTTTGCCAAAAATCACGCCTCGACCGGCACCGGCTCCATCACGAAATGGCTGAGGCGGATGCCGGCCTCGGCGGCAGTGTAATCGATCCGCTCAATCTCGGTCTCGACCACCGCAAGGGCAAACTTCCCGTCGAACGTGTTCAGAAAATAGAGATGCGACTTGTCCTCGATGATCTTCCACGCGCGCTTGATCGTGACGGTATCGACATGCACCTGCGCGGTGCCGCGGAGATTGAGGGCGACCGTGAAATCCTCGTTCGCGAACAGCCAGTCCACCTGCGGATTCACGCGGATGTGGCGGACCTTCGCGCTGTGCGCGGCCGTGAGCGTGAGCAGACGCGGGAAGGTGTCGAGAGTGAGGGTCGCCATCCAACGGGCATGAGGGGCATTCTCGGAGTCGACCGTGGTGAGCACGCCGAGATGGCGTTCATTGATGATTTTCCGGGCAAGGGCGACGAGATCGTCGTTATCCGCAATCTCGAGATTCTCCTGCTGGCGGAGGGAGGAGAACGGATTCATGGCGATGGCACTTTACGCAGCCCCCCGCCGCGGCGATACACGGTCCTTGCCGGGTGCGAACCCTATATTGTCCGTTTCAGAATGGGCGGAGCCTTTCCTTTGCGCGCCGATCCGCGCCCGAGATGGGGCTCGCTCGGCCAGGTCGCCCGGGCCGTGAACACGAGCACGTTCTACTTCTGCAAGATGTTCAAGAAGGCCACCGGCCTGAACTTCACCGAGTATCTCTCCCGCGTGCGCATCGAGAAGGCCAAGACGCTACTGCTGAATCCGAACCTCCGCGTGAGCGAGATCGCCTACGACGTCGGGTTCCAATCCCTCACGCACTTCAACCGCGTCTTCCGAAAGGTCGTCGGCCTCTCGCCTACCGGCAGCAACTCACGCGGGCCTGAGCCATTGCTGCCTCAGCGCTCTGGCCCCGCGACGGTGGATTTCACCTCGCCATCCGACAGGCGCGAGCGCAGGACGTCCCCGGCCTTCACGGCGGCTACGGAACGCAGCGGCCGGCCATCCGCACCAAATGTGATGGAATAGCCGCGGGCCAGCGTGGCATCGGGGCTGAGCGCCTGCAGCAGCCCCGTCGCACGGGCCGAGCGCTCGCGAAATCGACGCAACTGCCGATCGACGGCCTCGTCGAGCAACGTGCGCGCCCGGGCCAGGTGATCTCGCCGTATCGCCACCTGGGCCGCCGGGCGATGAGCGGCGATCATGGCTCTCGCCCGGAGCAACCCTTCGCGACGGTCCTTCAGGTTGGCCGCGATCACTCGAAACATCTCCGCATGCGCTCCATCCAGCCGCTGGCGCCGCTCCCTCACGAGTCGGGCGGGCTCGCGAAACAACGCGGACCGCTCGAGGGCGACCAGCCGCGACCGTTGAAACCGCACCACGCTCACACACTCGCGCCCCATGCGGCCCACGCGCTCCCGCACGCCGCGCAGAAGCTGCCCCGCGTCCGGCACGATGAGCTCCGCCGCCGCGCTGGGGGTTGGCGCCCGAAAATCCGCCGCAAAATCGGAGAGGGTGAAGTCGATCTCGTGCCCGACCGCGCTGACCACCGGCACGCGCGAGGCCGCGATCGCGCGGGCGACGGCTTCCTCGTTGAATTCCCACAGGTCCTCGAGGCTGCCCCCGCCGCGGGTAACGACAACGAGATCCACTTCCGGCAACCCATTGCCCGGCGCCGCCGAAAATTCCCCGATCGCCGCGGCAATCTCCTTCGCCGCGCCCCGGCCCTGCACGCGCACGGGATTCACGATCACTTCCACGCCCGGCATGCGTCGATGGATCACCTTGAGAAAATCGCGGATTGCGGCCCCGGTGGGCGAGGTCACCACGCCCACTCGCGTTGGCAGCGCCGGCAGCGGACGCTTGCGCCCGGCGTCGAAGAGCCCCTCCGCCGCGAGCTTCGCCTTGAGCGCCTCGAAGCGGGCCTGCAGCGCGCCGAGCCCCTCTTCCTGCGCGAGCGCGACGACGAGCTGATATTGCCCGCGCGCCTCGTAGACCGTGAGTTCGCCAAAAAGCTGCACCTGCATGCCGTCGGCCAGCCGAAGGCCGCGCAGGCTGCGCGCGGTCCCGGCGAAAAGCACGCAGGCAAGTTGCGAGCCGGCATCCTTGAGCGTGAAATACTGGTGGCCCGAGGCCTGCCGGCGGAGATTGGAAATTTCCCCGCGCACCCAGATCTCGCCGAGCTTCGCCTCGAGCGCCGCGCGCACGGCGCGGGTAAGCTCCGTGACGGTGAAAATCCGCGGTGCCGCCTCGGGCACCTCCTCCGGATCCGGCGTCGCGCCGAAGCTCAGATCAAGCTGCATCGCGCTTCTCCGGCTCCTCCTCGCCGGGCTCGTCGTCGTCCTCGATCTCCCGGCGCAACGCCTTGGAAACAAAGGGGCGCACGAAGCCGTAGAGCAGGAACGCGACGAAAAGCACCGCCGGCATCCACTGGTAATTCAGCGCCGTGAACACGAGCACGCCGATCACGACGATGAAGGCCGGCAGCGAGCGCTCGGTGCGCCAGTTCACAGCCTTGAAACTCGGGTAGCGCACGCGGCTGAACATCAGCACCGAGAGAAAAATCATCAGCGCCGGCAGGCCAAATTTCCAGTTGCCGATTGCGCGCTGTCCCTCATTGATCCAGAGCATGAGGAGCGTGAGTGAGGCGATCACGCCGGCCGCGGCAGGAATCGGAAAGCCCTCGAAATCCTTCGACGCGCCCTTGTGCTCGGGATCGGCCGCGAGGCAGTTGAATCGCGCGAGCCGGAGCGTGCCGCAAAGCAGGTAGAAGAAGGCGATCACCCAGCCTGTCTTGTGGAAATCGTGCAGCACGATGTCGTAGGCAAGCAGCGCCGGGGCGACGCCGAACGACACGACATCGGCCAGCGAATCAAACTCCCGGCCGAACGGACTTTCGCGCCCGCCGAGTCGCGCGAGCCGGCCATCGAGCAGATCGAAGACGCAGGCGCCGAGAATCCACGCGATGGCTTCCTTGTAGCGCCCGCTCACCAGCGCGTCGGACCCGACTTCGCCCGCGATCTTGCCCTCGATGATGCTGCGCACCGCCGCAAAGCCGCAGAAGAGATTTCCCGCCGTCATGAGATTCGGCAGGAGATAAATTTTCGGGCCGGGGCTGCTCATACGTTCGTGGCGCGGCAGCCTACACCGACCGCGCGGTGAAAGGCAGCGTTATTCCGCCCCGGCGCGGACTGCGGAAGTCCTCCGTCACCCTCTCAAATCAGCGGCGTCGGCTTCGGCAGATCGGCGGGAAATTCGGCGACCGGAGTGAGGCCGCCGCGCACGGATTCCCCCTCGCGCACGAGAATCTTCGAGCCGAGCGGCACCCAGAGTTCCGTGCGAGAGCCGAAACGAATCATCCCAAACTTCTGGCCCTGCCTCACTTCGTCGCCGACCTGCGACCACGGCACGATCCGCCGGGCGATCGCGCCGGTGATCTGCCGCACAGCCACGGTGACCTTCTCGCCCTTGAACACCCAGAGGCGGCTGGCGTTCTTGCGGGCGCTGTCGGGGTTCCGCGCATCCAGATAAAGCCCCTTCTTGCCCTCGCTGTGCGTGATCGTGCCGGCAATTGGCGAGCGGTTCACGTGCACGTCGACGACGGACAGAAAGATCGAGATGCACACCATGCTCTGCATGAGCGCCTCGCCCTCGATGCGCTCCTCGACGCTCACGATCTTGCCGTCGGCCGGGGCGATGGCGATCGCGGGATCGTTCGGCGCCTCGCGCTCGGGATCGCGGAAAAAATAGCAGGTGAAGGCCGCTGCGGCCATCCAAAGGAGAGCGAGAGGGGGAACCCAAAGGAGACTGGCCACGAAAAGCACGGCGAGAATCACAAAGATTCCCGTGGCTTCGTTGATGGCGCGCGGAGATTTCACGAGCGGGAAACTAACAAGCCCGACGCGCAGCGCGCCAGAAGGATGTTTTTCCGGACACGGGACTTCTCCACGAAAAGGCCCGAAATTCTCAGCGGGACACCCCTCTTGCCACGACGCCCCGCCCGCTTCATATTGCGCGCATGACCGCCACGCTGTCGCCCGACTCCACGATGCAGGAGCTGCTCCAGGCTCTGCCCGGCGCCCAACGCGCGCTCTTCCGCCTCCATCACATCGGCGGCTGCTCGAGCTGCGGATTCCGCCCCGAAGAGACGTTCGCCGAGGTTTGCGCCCGCAACGACGGGCTCGATCCCGTGGCAACGCTGGCCGAGGTGGAGGCCGCATGCGCCGAGGACGCGAAGATGCTGATCGAGCCGAAGGAAGCCGCCACCGCCCTTGCCGAGGGCGGAGACGCCCGGCTGCTGGACATCCGCACGCGCGAGGAATTCGACGCCGTGAAAATCCCCCAGGCGCAGCACTTCACGCAGGAGCTTCTGCAGACGATCATGACTTCCTGGCCGAAGGACGGCCTCGTCATTCTCGTCGATCACCAGGGCGCCCGCAGCATGGACGCCGCCGCGTATTTCGCCGGCCACGGCTTCACGAACGTCCGCGGCCTGCGCGGCGGCATCGACGCCTGGAGCCTCGAAGTCGACCCCAGCCTGCCCCGCTACACGATCGAGTGACATGAGCGACGACCTCGAAACGAAAATTCAGGAAGCGATTGCCGATCCCCGCAATCTCGGCGAAATGGCCGACGCCGACGCCGTAGGCACCGTCGGCAGCGCGGATTGCGGCGACATGCTGCGCATGTGGGTAAAGTTCAAGGAGGAAGACGGCCGCAAGGTCATCGACAAGGCGACCTTCCAGACCTTCGGCTGCCAGACCGCCATCGCCGTCGCCAGCATGGCCACCGATCTCATTCGCGGCAAAACCGCCGAGGAAGCCCTCGCCATGAACGGCGCGGACCTCTCCGCCCCCCTCGGCCCGCTCCCGCCGATGAAGATTCACTGCGCCCAGCTCGTGGAAGGCGCCCTCAAGGACGCGCTGAACCCCCAGGCCGCCTCCGCGACGCCCGCCGCCCCGCAGGCCCCGACGCTTTTCGACCAGCTCAACACCCCGAAGACCGTCAAAATCACCCTTCAAAAGTAAATCCGCTTTTTTTTGATACCATCCATGGACCAACGCGAACTCACTCTCACCCGCGACTGCGACGCCATCCAGATTCCCAGCGGCACGTCGATCATCCTTCCGATCGGCACCAGCGTCATCATCACCCAGTCCCTCGGCGGCACTTACACCGTCGCCACCCAGGCCGGCCTTGCCCGCATCGACGAAAAGGACGTTGACGCCCTCGGCATCGACCCTGCCGAATTCACGACCGAGAAGAAAGCCGTCGACGGCTCGCTCGAGGACGCCGTCTGGAACCAGCTCAAGACCGTGTTCGACCCCGAAATTCCGGTCAACGTCGTCGATCTCGGCCTCATCTACGACTGCATCGTCGACAAAACCGAGAGCGGCCAGACCAACGTGAAAGTGAAAATGACGCTCACCGCACCCGGCTGCGGCATGGGCCCGACGATCGCCGCAGACGCCCGTCAGAAGGTCCTCATCCTCGACGGCATCGACGAAGCCGAAGTCGACCTCGTCTGGGATCCGCCATGGAACCAATCCATGATCTCCGAGGCCGGCCGCATGAAACTCGGCCTCGTTTAGACGAAGGGTTTGGAACGAAGGGTTTGGACGAGCAATTGTCTCCATCAAGAATTGGGCACATTGCTCTTGACCCCATTTGACGATCGCGGTTCAACGTGGTCCGCATCTTTAGCCTAAAAGCATGAAATTTCTCTCCCCTCAGCGATTTTTTCTTTCCGTCGCCCTTGGTCTGAGCGCCCTTCCCGGAGCCCGAGCGCAATTCACGAACGGACAGAACGCCGCCCATGTCTGGGGCCAGCCCAACTTCACCGCGAGCGCAACCGCTGCAAATCCCACCGATGGCACCCTGGCAACGCCGAGCGGCATTGCGGTCGACCCCACCACGGGCAAGTTTTTCGTCGCCGATACGGCCAATAATCGCGTGCTTCGGTATCGCTCCACCGCGGCCTACGACAACGGTGCGAGCGCAGAAATCGCCTTCGGTCAAGAGACCCTCTTCTCAAAAGTCGCCGCTGTCCCCCCCGAGGCCGACACCATGAACGCGCCCCAAGGTGTGGCCGTGGATACGAGCGGCAACCTCTGGGTCGCCGATACCGGCAACAATCGAGTGCTCAAGTTTACCGGTGCCTCGAAGATCGCCACGAGCGGTCCCGATGCGAATGCCTTCTTCGGCCAGGAAGAAGACGACACAGGGACACCAACGACATCGCAGCGCGGCATGAATGCTCCCACCGGTCTCGCGTTCGATAGCGCGGGCGCCCTCTACGTCGCCGACAAAGGCAACAACCGCGTCCTGAAATTCAATGGTGCGACCAGTCTGGCTTCCTACGCTTTTGCGGACGGCATTTTCGGCCAGGCCGCCCTCTCCAACGGCCAGGGCAACTTCCTGGCCAGCACCGCCGGCCTTAGCAACAGCGCCTTCAACGCTCCAGTTGGAGTGGCCGTCGATCTCGACGGCAATCTCTGGGTTGCTGACAGCGGAAACCATCGCGTCCTGAAATTTGCCTCAGTCACGACCCAGCCCATCAACGGAAGTGCCATCGCGACCCTGGTGCTGGGGCAGACGAACTTCACCAGCAATATAGTCGTTAATCCGCCCACGGCTTCCACTCTTCGCGGGCCGTCGGGGGTCGCCTTCGACCCGCTCGGGCGCCTCTATGTCGCCGACACGATCAACAATCGAGTCGTCATCTATCAGTCTCCCTCCACTTTGATTGACGGCGGCGCCGCCACGTTCGTGCTCGGGCAGGCGACGTTTATCACCAACGCCGCCACTCTCCCCACTACATCCCAAACCTCATTGAACGGCCCTCGCGGCGTGGTCTTCTCGCAGAATTTCATCTTCGTGACCGACGCGACCACCAGTCGCATGGTTAATTTTGCGATCACCCCCGGCACGCCAGTGGTCATCGGCTCGTCGAAATACACCTTCAAATATCCAAGGAAGAAAGCCTTCAACTTCTCGGTTTACAATACCGGCGCATCGGACGTGTTTACGATCGGTGTGGCGATCCCCAGCGACGCGAAGAAACTGGCGAAAGTGACCTTTACCTACGCGGGCCAGGATGTCACCTCCGAGCTGATGGCGGGCACGTTTACGACCTCGCTCTTTGGTCCTTCGAGCGGCCCTGTCGTTCTTCGCGCCAAGATCACGCCGAAGGCAGCATCCCAAGGCGGAGGCAAGTGCCGCTTCACCGTCACGGCCACCTCCAAGATGAATACCTCGGTTTCAGGCCAGGCGACGATTGGCGGCAAGTTCAAGAAAGTCAGTCCAACGCCGACTCCGACGCCGGCTCCCTGAGGAACCAGGCGTTCCTTCCGAATTCGAAAGGCGAACAGGTTTCCTGTTCGCCTTTTGTTTTTTCCGGACCGCATCCCAGGGCGAATGCACGCGTCACAAAATCGTCGTGCATTCCGCTTTGCCAGCCTCCGGAAGTGGTGCGCATCCTGCTAGGAAGATTCACTCCGGTCCACGTCAACCCATACTCATGTCTACCGAAATTACACCCGAGCTCGATCATACCGCCCCTGGACTGCAAATCGCCGTCAACAACCAGCTCACTTTCACCTTTGCGCGTGACACGACCACGGCCACGAATCGCGACTGGTGGCTGGCCAGCTCGAAGGCCGCGCTAAGCGTCGTGATCAAGCGGATGATCAGCACGATGGGCTGCTATGCGGATAACAATCCGAAGCGCGTCTACTATCTCTCCCTCGAGTTCCTGATGGGCCGGCTGTTCTCGAACACCCTGCACAGCGCCGGGATTCACGCGCAGATGGAGGAGGCCCTCCGCGCGATGGGCCTCGACCCCGATCTCATCCGCGACGAGGAATACGACATGGGCCTCGGCAACGGCGGCCTCGGCCGTCTCGCCGCCTGCTTCCTCGACTCGCTGGCGACGCTGGATCTGCCCGCCGTCGGCTACGGCATCCATTACCAATACGGCCTTTTCAAACAGGAATTCCGCAACGGCTACCAGATCGAGCTGCCCGACGCGTGGATGACCTTCGGCACCCCGTGGGAAATCGTCCGTCCCGAGCATACGATGGAAATCGAACTCTACGGCCACGTGGAAAACATCTTCGACGACCGCGGGAACTACGTCCCGAGCTGGACGGGCACCAAGAAAATCCTCGGCGTCCCTTACGACATTCCCATCCCCGGCTACGGCACGAAAACGGTGAATTACCTGCGCCTGTGGGAATCCCGCGCCTCCGCCGACTTCGATTTTGCCGCCTTCAATCGCGGCGGTTACGACGAAGCTGTCGCCGAAAAGAACAAGAGCGAAACCATCTCGAAGGTTCTCTACCCGAACGACAACACCGAGAGCGGCAAGGAACTTCGCCTCATCCAGCAGTATTTCTTCGTCTCCTGCTCGCTGAAGGACATCATCCGCCGCTTCCTCCAGCTGAATTCGGATTGGAACACCTTCCCCGACAAGGTCGCCGTCCAGCTCAACGACACCCATCCCGCCATCTCCGTGGCCGAACTCATGCGCCTGCTCTACGACGTGCACGGCCTGCCGTGGGACCAGGCGTGGAGCATCACCACAAAGACCCTTGCCTACACGAACCACACCCTCCTGCCCGAGGCGCTGGAGAAATGGAGCGTCGGCCTGTTCAAGAAGGTCATCCCGCGCCATTTGCAGATCATCTTCGAGATCAACAAGCACTTCCTCGACGAGGTCGAGAAACACTGGCCCGGCGACATGGCCAAGAAGCGCACGCTCTCGATCATCGAAGAAGGCCCGGTCCAGATGGTCCGCATGGCGCATCTCGCCATCGTCGGCAGCCACTCGGTGAACGGCGTCGCCGCGCTGCACACGCAGCTGCTCAAGGCCGACCTCTTCCCGGAATTCGACGAGCTTTATCCCGGCAAGTTCAACAACAAGACCAACGGCATCACCCCGCGGCGCTGGCTCCTCTCCTGCAACGAAGGCCTCAGCAAACTCATCACCTCGAAGATCGGCCACGGCTGGGAGCGCGATCTCGACAAGCTGCGCGGCCTCGAGGCCTACGCCGACGATCCGGAGTTCCAGAAGGAATTCATGGCCATCAAGCGCGCCAACAAGGTCCACCTCGCATCGATCATCAAAGAGCAGTGCGGTGTCACGGTCAGCCCCGACGCGCTCTTCGACGTGCAGATCAAGCGTCTCCACGAATACAAGCGCCAGCACCTGAACCTCCTCCACATCCTCGCGCTCTATCGCCGGTTGCTGCAGGATCCGACGCTCGACATCACCCCTCGCGTCTTCATCTTCGCCGCGAAGGCCGCCCCCGGCTACGACATGGCCAAGTGCATCATCAAGGCCATCAACGCCGTCGGCGCCGTCATCAACAACGACGCCCGCATCAAGGACAAGCTCAAGGTCGTCTTCCTGCCGAACTACCGCGTCTCCCTTGCGCAGCGCATCGTTCCGGCCGCTGATCTCTCCGAACAGATCTCGACCGCGGGCAAGGAAGCCTCGGGCACGGGCAACATGAAACTCTCTCTCAACGGCGCCCTCACCATCGGCACCCTCGACGGCGCGAACGTCGAGATCCGCGAGGAAGTCGGCGAGGAAAACATCTTCATCTTCGGCATGACCGTCGAGGAGGTCACCGCGCTCGTGAAGTCCGGCTACCGGCCGTCGAAATTCTACGAGGCGAGCGAGGAGCTCAAGGCCGTCGTGGACTGGGTCGGCTCGAATTATTTCACGCCGAACGAGCCGCCGGGCGTGCTGAACATGCTCCGCGACAATCTCATCCACCACGATCCCTTCCTCGTCCTCGCGGATTTCGAATCCTACAGCGAGTGCCAGAAGAAAGTCGACGCCGCCTACCGCGACAAGGCGAACTGGGCGAGAATGGCCATCCTGAACACCGCCCGCATGGGCAAGTTCTCGAGCGACCGCACCATCGCCGAATACGCTAAAGACATCTGGGACGTGGAACCCGTTCACGTGCCGTAACCGACGGCCCGCCACCTCGCTCCGCCGCCTTGACCGACGCGGAGCGAGGTCAGCCGGCCTCTGGCGCCGCGCTGACCAGCGCCAGAAGTTCGTCGGGACGCTCGAGCAGGGCCATCGGCGATTGCGCGCCAAGCACCTTGCCGGAATTGTAACCCCACGTCACCGCGGCGCAGTGCAAATGCGCACGCTTGCACGCCTCGATGTCGCGCGTCTCGTCGCCGACGTAGAGCGTGTTCTCGCGGGCAAAGCCGTGTTTCTTCATCGCCTGGCGAATTTCCCGGGCCTTGCCGAGCAAACGCGAGGAACTCCGCACGAAATCGAAGATCTCCAGATCGTGATTCCGCAGGAAGATCCCGACATTCTCCTCGGAGTTCGACGTGACGATGCCGAGCTTGCACCCGCGCTTGTGCAGCTCTCGCAGCACCTCGGGCATCCCGGCCAGCGGCTGGACCTCCGCGATGCGGGAGCGGAGTTCCCGCACGCCACGGTGGCCGATCGTCGGCAGCTTGCGATTGGGAATCCCGAGAAACTTCATGAGCTGGCGCGTCGTCATGTCCCGCGCCTTCGGCAGGTCCGCCTTGTCCAACGGGCGAAAACCGAACTCCGGCGCCATCGCGTTCAGGATCTCGAGGCCCTGCCAGAACGTGTCCGCGATCGTGCCATCGAAATCGAAGATGAGCACCTTGATCGGGCCAAGCGGAGGCAGCGCCTTCGGACCGCGCAGGCCGACGAGTCGAGCAAGGTGCCTCATGAGCAGGAGATTTTCCCGTGAGGGGAACGGGAATCACGCATGGGCCAGATCCATCGTCCCCTTGAATTTCGGCTCCTCGATTTCCAACCCGAAATTCTGCGCCACGAGCTCCGCGACGCGATCGAGTTCCTCCGGAGTGAGCGGCGGCAGGTCGGGCGCCTTCGCGAACTCCGCGAGCTGCTCCGCGTCGTAGATGTTCGGCAGCACCGAGGCGACGCGATCGTCCGCGAGCAGCCACAGGATCGCGGCCTGCCCGAGCGTGCGCACACCGTCGCGCTCGAGGAAGCGGAGTTGCTCCACCTTTTTCACGCCGTTGAGCAGCCAGGACCGCGGGCGGTGGTTGCGGTGGTCGTTCGGCGGGAAAACGGTATCCACCGTGTATTTGCCCTCGAGCATGCCCGAGGAATGCGGCACGCGGATCAGCGCCATCGTGTCCGCCCCGCAATCGCGCGCGGCCTGATGGATCGCCGCGCCGGGGTGCGGCTCGAGCAGGTTGTAGATGTGCTGAATGACGCCGGGATTCTGGCGACGGATCGCCTGAACGCCCTCGCCGAGCCAGCCGATCGCCGGTCCCAGCGCGAGGCCGCCGACCTTGATCTTGCCCTCGGCGCGCAGGTCCTCGAGCACGGCCCAGAGGGCGTCGTCCCCGGCCTGCTCCATGCGGATGTTGTGAAGCTGGAGGATATCGATGCAATCCGTCTTCAGACGCCCGAGCGCGGCGTCCACCGCCCGGCGAATGGCCGCCGGCGAAAAGTCCTGCGGAATCTCGCGCTGGCCGCGACCGCGCTCCTCGCCATGCGTCACGAAATCGTAGCCGACCTTAGTCGCGATCACGATTTCGTCCCGGCGGCCCTCGAAGGCCTGCGCGATCAGATGCTCGCTGCGCCCATTGCCATAGGTATCCGCCGCATCGAAAAGGGTGATTCCCAGATCCAGCGCCTGCCGCATGAGGGCGACCGCCTGCTCGTCGGTGTAGGTGCCCCACCATCCGGTCGAAAGCGTCCAGAGGCCAAACCCGACCTCGCTCACCCGAACATCCGAGCCGCGAAAACTACGATATTTCATGTCTCCGCCATGCCTACACGGCGCTGGAAGATCGGGAAAGACGGGATTTCCCTGATTCACGAATCGGCCGGCATTCCGCGCTTGCCTCTCCCGGCCCGGAGTTTCAGGTTTCGCCGAACATTTTCTCGAAATGGATTCGATTGTCATCGTCGGCGGCGGTCTGGCCGGCCTCGTTTGCGCGAAGGTCCTCCACGAAGCCGGGGCGTCCTTCGAGCTGCTCGAGGCGGCCGATGGCGTCGGCGGCCGCGTTCGCACCGACGAGATCGATGGCTTCCTCCTCGACCGGGGCTTTCAGGTCCTTCTCGACAACTACCCCGCCGCGCGCCGACATCTGAACTTCGACGCCCTCGAGGCGCGCCCGTTCGACTCCGGCGCCCTGCTCTGGGACAGCGGCGATTTCTTCCGCGTGATGAATCCCCTGCACCACGCGCAGTGGTTCGCCTCGTCGCTGCTCAATCCCGCATTTCCGCTCTCCGACGGCGTGCGGCTCGCCTCGCTCGCGTTCAGCGCCATCCTCCATTCCGACGCGTCGCTGCTTGCCCGCTGCGCGTCGCCGGACGACGAATCCATTCGCGAGCACCTCGCCCGCCTTCGGTTCGGCGACGACATCTTCCATCGTTTCTTCGTGCCCTTCTTCGGCGGCATCTTCCTCGACGAGGAACTCCGCTCCAGCGCCGGCCTGTTCAACTACTACCTCAAGAAATTTGCCACCGGCCGCGCCGTGATGCCGCGTTACGGCGTCGGCGAGATCCCGAAGCAGCTCGCCTCCCGCGTGCCGGCCGACTCCATTCACCTGAACACCCCGGTGCGCTCGGTCGGGGCCGGCTCCGTCCTGCTCGAGGACGGGCGCGAGCTCTCCGCTCGCCGGATCATCCTCGCGACCGACGAGCCTTCGACCCGCCGGTTGCTGAACCTGCCTGCGGAACCCGCCCGGCTCGCCCTCGGCGTGGATACCGTGTATTTCGCGTCGAGCCGCTCGCTCTACACCGGCCGCATGCTCGTGCTCCCGACCGGCCATCGCCGCACGGTTCGCCACCTCGTCCAGCTCACGAACGTCTCGCGCAAGCTCGCGCCGAAGGACCGCCACCTCATCAGCGCCACGGTGCTCCGCCCGCACGGGTTCGACGACGCCTCGCTCATCCGCGCCGCGCAAACCGAGGTGGAACACATTTTCACCGAGGCTCACGGCGCCCTCGAGCCGCTCCGCATCGTGCATGTGCCCTGCGCATTGCCCGCGCAGCCCCCGGGATTCGCCGCCCGCCTCACGCCGCCCCCCACGCCTGCGGGGGTCATCCTCGCCGGCGATCAGCTCGGCGCGGCCAGCATCCAATCCGCCATGGAATCGGGAGAACGCGCTGCCCAAGCCGCGCTCTCGATGTAGTTTACCTTCATGCTCGCACTCTCGACCTGCTGGAATTCCCACCGCCACACCAAGGGCGAAGACATGCTCCGCGAGATCGTCGATCTGGGCTTCACCAACGTCGAACTCAGCCACGGCCTGAACCTTTCCATGATCGAAGGCGCGCTGAAGTTCGCCGAGCGCGGCGAGGTCAATTTCACGAGCCTCCACAACTTCTGCCCGCAGCCCGTCGAGGTGATGACCGATTCGCCGGACTGCTACGAATTCACCTCCAGCCGGCCGGAGACCCGCCAGCGCGCGGTGAAGATGACCCTCCAAACGATCGAATACGCCGAGCGCTTCGGCGCAAAGCGGATCGTCCTCCACTCCGGCAGCGTCGGCCCGATGCGGGGCTTCACGCGCAAGCTCATCGCCATGATCATGGACGGCGGCTTCGCTTCGAAGGCCTACGGCGAGGAAAAGCTCCGCGGCGTGCAACAGCGCGAGGCCGCCTCCCTGGAATACGTCAACCGCCTCGTCGAGACGCTGAAGCCGGTGGTCGCCGCCGCCGGCGAGAAGGGCATCCGCCTTGGCATCGAGAACCGCGATTCCTACGAGCAACTGCCCTCCGAACGTGAGTTTCCCGCGCTCCTCGACAAGCTCGGCGACACCTGCGGCTACTGGCACGATTTTGGTCACGCCCAGCGGAAGCAGAACATGGGCTTCCTCGACCACCGCGCCTGGCTCGAGAAAATCGCTTCCCGCGCGATCGGCTGCCACCTGCACGACGCCCGCTGGCCCGTGGAGGACCACCGCGTGCCCTTCACCGGCGACATCGACTACGCCGCCCTCGTCCCGCTTTTTCCGAAAGGCACGCCCTTCATCATCGAGCTGAATCCCAAACGCGAAGGCGGTGACATCGCCGCCGCGGCGGAGCGCTGGCGCAAGGAATTCGGCGAGTGAGCCGCGCGGTTTTCGGCTTCTTCCCGCCCCGCGCGCCCTTCATTCTGGCCAGTCACCCATGAAACGTTTCGTCACCACCACCATCCAGCTTGCCGTCTCGATCGCGCTGCTCTGGTGGATCTTTCACGATCCCGAAAAGCGCGCCAGCATGGCCGAAGCCCTGCGGGCCGCAAACTGGTGGTGGTTCCTGCCCGGCGTCGCCTGCGTGGGCGCCGTCACCGCCCTGCAAATCCAGCGCTGGCAATGGCTGCTGCACGCGATCGACATCCGCCTCACCTGGCTGCGCACGGCCCAGCTCAACCTCATCGGCATGTTCTTCAACCTCTTCCTGCTCGGCGCGACCGGCGGGGACGTCGTCCGGATCTTTTACGCCATGCGTGAGGCGAAGACCGACAAGGCCGGCGCATTCCTCAGCATCGCGCTCGAGCGCGTGATCGGGTTGATGGCGCTCGCCTTCGTCTCCGCGGCGGTGGTCGCCCTGCAATGGAACACGCTGATGGGTTCGCCGGTGGCCCGGGTCTCCGTGCTCACGATCGGCCTCATCCTCGGCGCGTCGATCGCCGTGGTCGTGGCCGGCGCTCTCGTCGCGGTGCTCCGCCTCGAGAGCCGCCTGCCCGCCCGCCTCCCGCTGCGGCGCGCGATCGTCGATCTCGCCGTCGCCACCCAACGCTACGCGAAGGCGCCCGGCGCGCTCATCGCGGCCTTCCTCATCTCGATTCCGTCGCACCTCCTGCTCTTCGCGACGTTCTACTTCGCCGCCCGCGCGCTCACCGACAGTCTCAGCCTCGTCGACATCTTCTCCGTCATGCCGATCGTGAACGTCCTCACGTCGCTGCCGATCAGCTTCGGCGGCCTCGGCGCCCGCGAGCAGCTCTTCCAATCCCTGCTCGGCTCGCTCAACGGCACGCCCGCCGCCCAGGCCGTGCTCATCGGCAGCTGCGGCTATCTCATGCAGGTGCTGTGGAGCCTCGTCGGCGGCCTCGTCTATCTCTTTTACCGCCCCAGCGACGGCCACACCGCCTCGATTCACGAAATGACCGAGGCCACTGCCGACATCGCCGAGCACCCGGAATCCACGCCATGAACCGCCGTGATCGCCCGCGCGTGATCGCGAACTTCGCCATCACCGCGGACGGCAAAATCTCCACTCGCGAGCATACGCCCGCGAACTTCACTTCGCCCCGCGACAAGAAACGCCTGCTCGAGATTCGCGCCCGCGGCGACGCCATTCTCGTCGGCCGGAACACCGTCGCGACAGACACGATGAGCATGACGCTGCCCGATCGAGCCCTGCGTGCGAAGCGCCGCGAGCGGGGCCTGCCCGCCGAGCCATCGCGCGTGATCGTGAGCGCCAGCGGCAACCTCGATCCCGGCTGGAAGGTCTTCACCTCCCGCGGCGCCCCGCGCATCGTCTTCAGCACGTTTCACATGCCCGACGCCATCCGCGGCGCGCTGGTTCCGCTCTGCGACCTCCATTTGCTCGACGCGGACGAGATCCCCCTCGAGGACGTCCTCACCGCCCTGCGCGAGATCTACGACGTGCGCACGCTCGTCTGCGAAGGCGGCCCCACGATCTTCCGCCAACTCGTCGAGCTCGACGCTCTGGACGAACTCCACCTCACCGTCGCCCCCCGCATTTTCGGCGGCGCCCAGGCGCCGACCCTCACCGGCACGCACCCCGGATTTCTCGCGTCCATCCGCCATCTGAGACTCGAATCCCTGCGCACGCACGGCGAGGAGTGCTACCTTCGTTATCGCGTCCGTCGTCCATGAATACCGAGAGCACCATCGTCATCCGCGCCTCGAAGGAAAAAATCTTCGAGTCCGCCGCCGACCTCTCGCGCTGGCCGGCGGTGCTCCCGCATTACCGCTACATCACCTACCTCGAGCGCGGGACGGACCGCCACATCGTGAAGATGGCCGCCGAGCGCGACGGCGTGCCGATCGCCTGGGTCTCCGAGCAGGTGATCGACCGCGAGCGGCTCGAGATCAGGTTCACCCACCTGAAGGCCTTCACGAAGGGCATGGGCGTCGTGTGGTCCTTCGAAGAGAAACCCGAGGGCACCCTCGTTCGGATCGTTCACGTTTTGAGATTTCGCATTCCCGCTCTCGCCGCCATCGCCGACCGCATTATCGGCGGTTTTTTCATCGACGACATCGCCCACAAGACGCTTTCCGCGTTCAAGGCCCACCTCGAGGCCCCCGCGCAATGAGTTCCGCCCCGCGCCGCCGCGCCGTCATCACGGGCCTTGGCCCCATCACCTGCATTGGCACCGGCCGCGACGCCCTCTGGGCCGGCCTGCTCGCGGAGAAAAGCGGCATCGGCAACCTCACGTATTTCGAGGTGGAACCCGGCCGCGCCCACTGCTCCGGCGAGATTCCCGGGTTCGACCCGACCCGCTGGTTCCCTCCGCATCGCCTGAAGCGCCTCGACCGCTACGCGCAATTCTCCGTCGCCTCTGCCGCCCTCGCGCTCGAGGATGCCGGTCTCGAATACTCGCCCGCCGACCCACAGTCCCGCGTCGGCGTCAGCTACGGCACCGCCCTGGGCGGCATCGCGAATGCCGAGCACGAGAACGCCCTGTTCATCACGCAGGGCTCGAAAGCCATCAACCAGACCCTCGCGCTGCAGGTCTTCGGCGGCAGCGCGCACTCGAACATCGCCATCGAGTTCGGCCTGCAGGGCATCGGCACCACGAATTCCAACAGCTGCGCGAGCGGCCCGATCGCCGTGGGTGAAGCCCTGCGCTACATTCGCGACGGCATGGCCGACGTCGTCATCGCCGGCGCCGCCGAGGCCCCACTCAGCCCGCTCACCTACGGCGCCTTCGACCTTATCAAGACGATGAGCCGCGCCGAACCGCCCCATGCCTGCCGGCCCTTCGACCTGCAGCGCAACGGCTTCGTGATGGGCGAAGGCGCCGCCGCCGTCATCGTCGAGGAATACGAACATGCGAAGGCCCGCGGCGCCCGCATCTACGCCGAAGTCCTCGGCTACAGCCTCAGCAACGACGCGTATCACATGACCTCGCCGCATCCCACCGGCGAGCCCGGCATGCGCACCATGCGCGAGACCCTCGCCGACGCGCGGCTGAACCCGGGCGACATCGACTACATCAACGCCCACGCCAGCAGCACGAAGGTGAACGACTCCAGCGAGACTCGCGCCATCCATGCCGTGCTCGGCGCGCACGCCCGCAACGTTCCCGTCACCGGCACGAAGGCCTACACCGCGCACCCGCTCGGCGCGACCGGCGCCATCGAGATCGCCATTTGCTGCCTCGCGGTGGAGCACGGCTGGGTGCCGCCGACGCTGCACTACGAGACGCCCGATCCCGAGTGCGACCTCGACGTCGTGCCGAACCACGGCCGGGAGGCAAAACTCCGCCACGTGCTCAGCAACAGCTTCGGCTTCGGCGGAATCAACGCCTGCCTCGCGCTCGGGAAAGTATAGGTCCTCGAAGACTTATCGGACTTATAAGTCCCATCGCCGTGACACCTGCCGAAATCACTCCCCTGTTCACCGCCGCGCTCTTCGCCGGCGCCATGAACGCGCTCGCCGGCGGCGGCACCGTGCTCACCTTCCCTGCGCTGCTTGCCTTCGGCATGCCCGCCATCCAGGCCAACGCGACCAGCACACTCGCGCTTCTCGTCGGCATGCTCGGCAGCGTCTACGGCTATCGCCGCCAGATTGTCGTCGTCGCCCCGCTCATCAGCCGTTTTGGCGTCCTCAGCGTCGTGGGCGGCCTGCTCGGCGCGCTTCTGCTCACCCACACGCAGGAAAAAACCTTCGCCGCGCTCGTCCCCTTCCTGCTGCTCTTCGCCACCGCCCTCTTTCTCGCGAACAACGCCCTGCGCCGCATCATCCGGCTCGATCCGCTCGCCCGGCCGGCGGATCTCCTCCACAGCCGCCGCATCGGGCTCGCCTACGCCTTCCAGTTTGCCGTCGCCATCTACGGAGGCTATTTCGGCGCCGGCATCGGCATTCTCATGCTCGCCTCACTCGGCATCCTCGGCATGCATGACATCCACGAGATGAACGCGCTGAAAACCGTGCTCGCCGCGCTCATCAACCTCGTTGCTTCGATTTACTTCGTCTGGGCCGGGCTCATCGTCTGGCCCGAGGCCCTGGTCATGACCGCGGCCTCGACCCTCGGCTACTTCGGCGCGGCGCATTTTTCCCAGCGCATTCCGCAGACAACCGTGCGCCACATCGCCGCGGCCATCGGCCTCGCCATCAGCGCCTGGCTGCTCTGGAAGCAGTTCGCCTGATCGTCGCCGCTACTCCTCGCGGACGACCGTCACCTTGCGCGTCACGCTCTGGCCCATGCCATCGGCGCACAGCAGCGTGATCTTGTTCTTCCCCACCTTTTTCAGCGGCACCTTCAGGGTCCACTTTCCCGCCTTCACCTTGGCTTTCTTGCTCTTGAAGGAAACCGTCAGCGGCAGCAGCGAAGTCGCATTGCCCGTGAGCTTGAAAGACGTCTTCGTCGTTTTCTTCTTCCCGCCCTTCACGTTCAGCACCGGCGGCGCCGCGGTATCGAAAGCCATTCCCGAGAGCGCCACGCCCGGGACGGTCGCGGCCAGGGACGTCACTCCCGTCGTGGTATTCAGCCGGTAGAGACTCGTCCCGCCCCCGGTTCGCAGGCCACCAAAGACCAGGCCGGCCCCGTTCGTCGCCATCAGATTGCTGAATTGCGTCGTCGCTCCACTCAACGCCGCCACCAGCGCGCTCATCGCGCCGGTCGCCGGATTGACCGTGAACAACCCATTGGTGCGCACGAGATACAACGTGCCGTTGCCTCCGAACGTCAGGCTCACGTTGGTGATATTGTTCATGGCCCCGATCGTGGTGACGGCTGCCGTCGACGGATTGACAGTCACCAGCTTCTTCACCGTCCCGCCAATGCCAAAGCCGAAGAATGTTCCATCGGCCCGCACCGCGAGATCGGAAATTGGCATTGTGTTCGCAATCGGCGCACCCACGGCGATCGCGGCGCCAGTCGACTTGTCGATCCGGAAGAACGCCTTGGGACTCGCCCCCGTCGGGCTCAGCTGTCCCTGCGCCGCGAACAGGATTTTCGAGCCGGGTTGGATGCCCAGCCCCGACAGACAGACCTTCCCGGTAGCGCCCACCATCCCAAGCACCGCGCCCGTGCCGGGATTGATCGCATACAGGCTCGACGGCGCCCCCGCCGCGCCCGTCACGCCCCACAGAAATTCCACATCAGCCCGCCCAGGAAGGGCCGCCAGAAAAACCGCCCCGACCGCCAACAACGCAAAAGATCTCATGATGAGATCCATATAATTTCCCAAAGCGAATGTCTCGCCTCGAAACAGGGATTTCCTCTGGAACAATCGCGGGCCCGCGCTAGCTTCTGCCGCCCTCGATGAACGCCACCCGCATCGCCCTCATCCTTGTCGCGGCGGGCCTTTTCGCGCCCCGCTCCGCACAGGCCGCCGAAGACACCCGGCTCACGATCGAGCAGCTCACCTCCATCTTCGAGAACAGCACCCCCGAGCTGCAATTCACCTACTGCCAGAACATTCACGACCGCCGCGGCCTCACCTTCGGCTTCGCCGGATTCACCAGCGGCACCTACGACGGCACCCTCTTTCTTCGCGAATACCGCCGACTCCACCCCGGCAACACCCTCGCCCGGTTCCTCCCCGCTTTCGAGAAAATCGACGCCGGTCCGCACGACGACGAGGGCCGCAACCCCATCACCGCCGGCCTCGCCGATTTCCCCGCCGCCTTTCGCGCCTGCGGTGACGATCCCCTTTTCCGCCAGGCCCAGCAGAACCTCGTCGACCGCCTCTACTGGGACCCCGCTGCCCGCCTCGCCCGCCGCACCGGAGCCCGTCTGCCCATCAGCCGGGGCGAATTCTACGACACCTGCATCAACCAGGGCGAAGACGGCCTCCGCGACCTCATCAGCGCCACGAACCACGCCATGGGCGGCCCGCCCCGCGACCCCGCCATCCCCGAGCGCGCCTGGCTCGCAAAATTTCTCGAACTCCGCCTCGCCCTGCTCCGCGCGGACGCGACCTGGAAGCACGCCGCCGACCGCGTCCGCGTCTACCAACGCCTCCTGTCCGAGGGGAACGTCCGCCTTGCGCGCCCCATCCGCCTCGAATGCTACGGCGACCGCTTCGTTTTGCGATAGCATCGCCCCATCACGCCAGGCGATCGCGCAGCAAGTCCCATCGTGGATACCACCGCTGAGGCTCTGCCGCGTTTCCGCCTGTTCTTCCCGGGCGATCCCGCTACTTCTCCGTCCGTGACCACTCCCACGGAGAAACTCCGCCCGCTCACCCGTCTGGCCTACGGCTCCGGCGAATTCGGCCCCGCCATGGCCGGCAGCGCATTGCTGTTCTTCCAGATGATCTTCCTCACCAACGTCGCAGGCCTGCGCGCGGACCTCGCTGGCAGCGTGCTGCTCATCGGCAAGCTCTGGGTCGCCATCAACGACCCCCTCATCGGCTGGCTGAGCGATCGCACGCGCACGCGCTGGGGCCGCCGCCTGCCGTGGATGGTCGTCTCCGCCCTGCCGCTCTCGGTCTTTTTCTGGATGCTCTGGCTCGTCCCCGGCTTCATCGATGCGAACAACCAGTGGGCGCTCTTCGCCTACTTCACCGTCGTCTCCGTCCTCTTCGACACGTTCTTCACCGGCTTCATCCTGCCCCACAACACGCTCACCTCCGAGTTCACGCAGGACTACGACGAACGCTCGCGCATCTCCGGCTTCCGCATGGCGTTCGCGATCGGTGGCACCGTCGGCGGCCTCCTCATCGGCATGGCCATCTTCGGCCTGCTCGCGAAGGCCTCCGCCGCCGCGCAATTCCAGGCCATCGCCCTCACGATCGCGTCGATCTCCACCGCCGTGAGTATCCTCTGCATCGCGGGAATCTGGCGCACCGCCGTGCAGATCCCCGTGCTCGAGCCGGCCACGCCCGCCGCCCCCCTTTCGCCTGCCGCCCGCATCGCCACCGGCCTGCGCATCATCTTCTCGAATCGCCCCTACGTGATCGTCGTCGCGATCTACCTCTTCTCCTGGCTCGCGATGCAGCTCACGGCCTCGTTCCTGTCCTACTACGTCGTGAACTACATGCGACTGCCCTTCGCGAAGTTCGCGCTGCTCGTGCTCGTCGTGCAATGCACCGCGCTCGTCCTGCTCCTGCCTGCGGGCTGGCTGAGCGTCCGCTGGGGCAAGAAGCCAGTCTACTTCATCGGCATGATCGTCTGGCTCTTCCCGCAGCTCGCGCTGATCTTCGTGCCGGCGGATCAATTCCATCTCGTCCTCGCGCTCGCCGCGCTCGCGGGCTTCGGCACCTGCGTCTGCTACCTCATCCCGAATGCCATGCTGCCCGACACGATCGAGTATGACGAACTCCAGACCGGCGAACGTCGCGGCGGCATCTTCTACGGCTTCTTCGTCTTCGTCCAAAAGGCTGGCCTCGCCGTCACCACCTACATCGTCGGCTGGGCGCTCCAGCTCTCCGGCTTTGTCTCATCGAAAGGCGTCGACGTCGTCCAGCCGGACAGCGCGCTCCTGACCATCCGCGTCTGCGTGGGCATCCTGCCGGCCATCGCCATCCTCGTCGGCCTCTGGTTCGCATGGCTCTACCCGATCACGAAGGCGAAGCACGCCGAGATCCTCCGCCAGCTCGCCGCGCGCGGCGCCGGGACGTCGGCCTGATCCCGCCCGTGCGCGCCCTCATGACGATCCTCGCCCTGCTCGCCGCCGGCTACATCGCCATCTGTGCGTATCTGTATTTCGCACAGGAAAGCCTCCTCTTCTTCCCTCAACGCGCCTCCCAAACCGAGCTCGACGCCTTCGCCCGCGGGAACGGCTTCGAGCCCTGGACGAATGCCGCCGGCCAGCGCATCGGATGGCGCGCCACCACCGGCGACCCCACCCGCGCGCTCCTCGTCTTTCACGGCAACGGCGGCTTCGCCCTCGGCCGCAATTACGAAGCCCTGCGCCAGCACGACGCCGACAGCCCCACGCTCTACCTGCTCGAATACCCCGGCTACGGCGCCCGCCCCGGCACGCCCTCATCGGCGAGCATGACCGCCGCCGCCCTCGACGCCTTCGACACGCTCGCGGCCGATCCCGCAAGGCGCATCGAGATCATGGGCCAGTCGCTCGGCACCGGCGTCGCCTGCGCCGTGGCGGCCGCGCGTCCCGACCGGGTCGCCGGCATTGTGCTCGTCACGCCCTACGATTCGCTGGCGAGCGGCGCCGCCGCGCATTACCCGTGGCTGCCCGTCCGCTGGCTCATGCGTCACCGATTCGACTCCGACCGAAACCTCGCCCGCTACCATGGCCCGGTGGCATTCCTCATCGCCGGCCGCGACGGCACCATTCCGCCGCGCCTCGCCGAGCGCCTCTACGCCGGCTACGGCGGCCCGAAAAAGCAATGGATCGCCCCGCAGGCCGGCCACAACGACCTCGACCAACTCCTCGCCCATTGGCCCGAGGTCGCGGCGTGGCTGATCTCAACTCGAAAATTCCCGGAATTCCGTTAATTCCGTCAAAATCCTTCCGTGCTCACCGACCTGCGCCTCGCCGACTTCCGCTGCTTTTCGCGGCTGCGGTTCGAGCCCGCACCCGGAACGAATTTCCTGATCGGCGCGAACGCCCAGGGCAAGACATCCATCCTCGAGGCCACCTGCGTCGTCGCCCGCCTCCAGTCCCCGCGCACCACCACGCTCGCCGAGGTCGTTCGCCACGGCCAGCCCGGCGCCGCGATCGACGCGCGCCTCGCCGGCACGCACCTTCACTTTCGCTACGAGCCGCCGAAGCGCACCCTCACCCTCGATTCCGTTCCGCAGTCCCGCTCCGCCGATTACCTGAAGGTCGCGCGCGTCGCGTGGTTCTCGAACGACGACATGGACATCCTCCGCGGAACGTCATCGAAACGCCGCCGCTACCTCGACTTCCTCGGCAGCCAGCTCGACCCACTCTATCTCCGCCACCTCCGCGCCTACGACCGCGCGCTGCGTTCCCGCAATGCGTTGCTCAAGGAGGCCCGCCCCCGCCGCGAGATCGAGGCTTTCGATCCCCTCCTGCTCGAGCACGGCGGCCATCTCACGAAGGCCCGGTCCGACCTCGCCGCGAACCTCGCTCCGCTTATCGAGCAGGCCGTTCACGACATCGGCGGCCGCGCGGAATCTATCCGCTCCGCCTACCTGCCTTCGCCAATTTCCGACCTCACCGCCACGCGCCCGGAGGAAACCCGGCTCCGTCAGACCACTGTCGGCCCGCACCGCGACGACCTCGCGCTCGAGCTCAATGGCATGGAAGCCGCTCGCTTCGCCTCCGAGGGCCAGCAGCGCACCCTCGCCCTTGCCCTCAAGCTCGCGCAGACCCGCCTCATCATGGCCCGCACGGGCCGCACGCCGCTCCTCCTCATCGACGACGTCTTCGGCGAGCTCGACCCCACCCGCCGCGGCAACCTCCTCACACACCTGCCCGCGGACGCCCAGCGTCTCATCACCACGACGCACCTCGACTGGCTCGATCCCGCCCTGCCCCACACCATCTTTCACCTGGAAGATCATCGCCTGATCGCCTGACGAAACCTCCTTTCCCCGCCGGCGCATCTCAGGCATCCTCCCGGCCGGAATGACCGATACCGAGGCCCACATCGCACTGAACATGGTGCCGCGCCTCGGCCCCGTGCGGTTGCGCCGACTTCTCGAAACTTTCGATACTCCGCAGCGCATCCTCGCGGCCTCCGCCTCTGAGCTGGAGCGCGTGGACGGTATCGGCCCCGACGTCGCCAGGTCCATCGCCGGCTGGGAAAAAGTCGTCGATCTCCCGGCCGAGCTTCAGCGCATCGCCGACTTCGGCGCGCACGTCCTCATTCCCACCGACGCAGCCTACCCGGAGCTCCTGCGCGAGATCCACGATCCGCCGATCGCCCTTTACGTTTGGGGCCAGATCACCGAGCGCGACCGCCACGGCATCGGCGTCGTCGGCCCGCGCAAGCCCAGCCACTACGCGACCGAGTGCGCGAAGAAGCTCTCCTACCAGCTCGCCTACGCGGGCCTCACCGTTTACAGCGGCCTCGCCCGCGGTATCGACACCGCCGCCCACCAGGGCGCCCTCGCCGCGAAAGGCCGCACGATCGCCGTCCTGGGCTCGGGCCTGAATCAGCTTTATCCCCCGCAAAATCAGGAACTCGCCGAAAAAATCGCCGCCGGCAATGGCGCCGTCCTCAGCGAATTCCCGATGGATACGAAGCCGGACCGCCAGACGTTTCCGATGCGGAACCGGATTGTCGCCGGCTGCAGCTTCGGCCTGCTCGTCGTCGAGGCCGGCCTCACCAGCGGGGCGCTCATCACCGCCGGCCAGGCCGCCGACCAGGGTCGCACGCTCTACGCCGTGCCCGGCCGCATCGACAATCCCGCCGCCCTCGGCTCGAACCGCCTCATCCAGCAGGGCGCAAAGCTCGTCCAGAGTGCGCAGGACATCCTCGACGACCTCGGCCTTCTCTTCGCCGAACAGCCCGACCTCGCGCCCCCTCCGCCCCCCGCTGACCTGACCGATACCGAAAAACTAGTATTTTCGTCCCTCACAGATGACGAGAACCCTATCGACGCAATCATCACCAGAAGCGGGTTGCCATCCGCAAAAGTGTCTTCTACGTTGCTCGCCCTTGAAATGAAGCGCCTGGTGAAACAACTGCCCGGCACCCGTTTCGTAAAAACCAACTAACTTCGAAGACCTCGGAGGACGCGGGAGGACGAATTCCGACCGCTCCGCGAGCTTCGCGTCCTCACCGGTCAAACATCTCATGGGAAAAACCCTCGTCATTGCCGAAAAGCCCAGCGTCGCCACCGATCTCGCGCGGGTGCTCGGCAAGGTGCCCAAGCAGGGTGACTGGTTCGAGAACGACGACTGGGTGATCACTTCCGCCGTCGGCCACCTCGTGGAGCTCTGCCTGCCCAACGAGATGGACAAGAAGCGCGGAAAGTGGAGCTTCGCGAATCTCCCGATCATTCCCGACGCCTTCGACCTCAAGCCGATCGAAAAGAACGAATCGCGGCTGAAAGTCATCAAGCGCCTCCTGAAGCGGGCCGACATCGACGACGTCGTGAACGCCTGCGACGCCGGCCGCGAGGGCGAACTCATTTTCCATTACATCATGCAGCTCACGGGCTCGAAGAAGCCCACGAGCCGCCTCTGGCTGCAGTCGATGACCCCCGAGGCCATCAGGACGGGCTTCGAGAAGCTTCGCGACGGCGCCGAGATGAAGCCGCTCGCCGACGCCGCCGTCTGCCGCAGCGAAAGCGACTGGCTCGTCGGCATCAATGGCACCCGCGCCATGACCGCTTTCAACAGCAAGGGCGGCGGCTTCCAGCTCACGCCCGTCGGCCGCGTGCAGACGCCCACGCTCGCCATCCTCGCCGAGCGCGAGGAAAAGATCCGCGCCTTCCAGCCCCGTCCGTATTGGGAAGTCTATGCGGACTTCGGCGTTCAGGCAGGCGATTACCGCGGTCGTTGGTTCCATGAGGGTTTCAAAAAAGGCGATGACGAACAGGCGCGCCCGGAGCGCATTTGGAACAAAACCTTCGCGGAGGAAATCGTCACCAGGTGCGCGGGCAAACCCGGAATTATCGAGGAGGAAAAGAAACCGACCTCACAAATCGCTCCGCAGCTTTACGACCTGACCACACTCCAGCGCGAGGCGAACGGCCGATTCGGCCTTAGCGCCCGCCGCACGCTCCAGCTCGCGCAGGCCCTCTACGAGAAGCACAAGGTCCTCACCTACCCGCGAACCGACTCCCGCTACCTTCCCGAGGACAACCTCAACGAGGTCAAGGCGCGCATGACCAAATTCGAGGATCCCTCGCTCTCCACACATGCCCAAAAGGCGCTCAAGGAAGGCTGGGTGCATCCGAACAAGCGCATCTTCAACGACGCGAAGGTCTCCGACCACCACGCCATCGTGCCGACCGGCGTTTCCCCGAAAAATCTCGATGATTTCGAGATGAAAATCTACGACATGGTCGCCCGCCGCTTCATCGCGGTCTTCTATCCCGCCGCGCAATTCGAGGTCACGACCCGCATCACACGCGTCGAGGGAGAGGCATTCAAGACCGACGGCAAAATCCTCACCTTCCCCGGCTGGCTCGCCGTTTACGGCAAACAGACCGAGGGCGAAGACAACGTGGTTGCGATCACGCCCGGTGAATCCGCAACTACGAAAAATCTCGAAATCAAGGACTGCGAAACGAGGCCACCTGCCCGTTACAACGAAGCGACGCTCCTCTCCGCGATGGAAGGAGCCGGCAAACTCGTCGAGGACGAGGAACTCCGCGAGGCCATGTCACAGCGTGGCCTTGGCACCCCGGCCACCCGCGCGCAAATCATCGAAGGCCTCATCCTCGACGGCTATCTCGTCCGCCAGGGCCGCGACATCATCGTCACCTCGAAGGGCCTCTCGCTCATCACGCTCCTGCGCGGCATCGGCGTGGACTCGCTCACCTCCCCGGAAATGACCGGCGGCTGGGAATATCAGCTCAAGCTCATGGAGGACGGCCTGACCGACCGCGCGACCTTCATGGCCGGCATCCGCAAGTTCACCGAGGAGATCGTCGAGAAGGCCAAGGGCTACTCTGGCGACATCGGCGGCAACTTCCTCGACCTCGAGGCGAAGGACCCGAAGACCGGCGAAGTCGTCGCGTTCAAGGAGACCTTCAAGGCCTACGAAGCCCCGAGCGGCACGATCATCTGGAAGACGATGGCCGGCCGCGAGCTCGAGCGTGAAGAGGTGAAGACGCTTCTCGAAACCGGCCAGGTCGGCCCGCTCGAAGGCTTCCGCAGCAAGATGGGCCGCCCGTTCAGCGCCCTCGTGAAGCTCGACGCGGAGTTCAAGCAGACCTTCGACTTCGGCAACACCGACGAAGCCGCCGCGCCGCCCGATTTCTCGAACGCCCCGGTCATCGGCCTCTGCCCGGTCTGCAAAAAGGGCCAGGTTCACGACATCGGCGCCGCCTACGTCTGCGACCAGACGCCCGCCTGCAAATTCCGCACCGGCAAGGTGATCCTCCAGAAGGAAATCCCCGCCGAGCAGGTGAAGAAGCTGCTCGAGACCGGCAAGACGGACCTCCTGCCGAAATTCATCAGCAAGAAAGGCCGCCCGTTCAGCGCCTACCTCAAGCTGGAAGGCGCGAAGGTCGGCTTCGAGTTCGAGCCCCGCAAGGCCGCCCCGAAAAAGCCCGCCGCCGAGAAGAAGCCCGTCGCCGAGGCCGCGTAGGCACGGTTCCCCTTGCCCCGCGGCGGTCGCCCGACTATCGAGGGCGCACACATGGATCCGTTGCTCGCCTCGATCATGGTTCGGGGATTGCCGCTGGAGGTTTGGATCACCCTGCCACTGGTGGTGATTGCCCTCTATGTCGTCTTCCGCTGGAGAAAGTTCGGGGAAGATTCGTTCACCTGGAATCACTCCTACTTCAAAAGAGCCTGCACCTTTGGAATCGGCGTCTGGCTGCTTTCCTATTTCTCGACCCTGCCGCCGGAGCCGTGGCAGCGTGCCGCCATCTGGGTCGCAGCGGCAATCATCGGCGTGCTGGCCCTCGATTACTGGGGTGGAGAAGGCATTTTCCCCGCCGCAACGATCGGCCTTTTCATGGTGCTGGTCGGGGTCACCGCCATGCCGGTCCCCAAAGTGATCGGGCATTTCATTTACGGAGATTTCGAGCCCAACCGGCGCGAGGCCGTCTTTCGACCGAACATCCCGGCCGACTGGCAGCTCGTTCGCGGCCCCTCCTCGACCTACCGCTCCCCTCGCGGCGGAGCCGGCCTTTTCGAGATCCGAGATTTGCCTCCCTTTGCGGAGCCTCCGGACGAGGCGGCCATCACCGAAAGATTCCGCGAATTGCTCGATGGCATGGAGCCTGCGCTAAAGCCGGCCACCGCTCCGCCGCTCTCCTTCACGAAAACGAAACTCGGGTTGCTTGCGTTCGCCGAATATCCCTCGAAGGAGCACGGGCTCGTCGCCGTCTGGCTGATGGCCGGCAGCAAACCCGTCTCTGCCACCTATCACGACGGCTCGAACGCAGCAGCGGAAGCCGACATCCGCGAGGGCCGCGAGATTCTTCGCACCGCAACCGTTCGCTGATCGGCCCACGCTGTGCTTCCATCGAGGCATGAGCGAAAAATTCGACCAGGGCCTGCCGTTCTTGAAACTTCATCTCGGGGAAGAGGGCGCGAAGCGGGCGATGGAAAACGCCCCGGAGCTCACGCAGTTCGTCGTCGAGCACGGGTTTGCCGATTTTTACACCAACGAGGCGCTCGACCAGAAATCCCGGAAGGTCGCCACGCTGGCCTCGCTCATCACATCGGCGAGTCTGCCGCAATTCGAGTGGCACACGCGCGGTGCGCTCGAAAGCAGCCTGCTGACGAAGGCGGAGGTGCTCGCCTTGATCCAGCAGATGACCATCTACATCGGTTTTCCGGCGGCTTACAATGCGCTCGCTGTCGCGAAAAAAGTCTTCACGGAGTTCGCCGACTAACGCGATCCGGCATTTTGCCCGACTTGGCCCCGTTCGTGCTGGTGCCTTGACAGGGAAACCGTTAGGCAGCCCCGGGGAAAAAAATTTCATGTCGATCCACGTCGCACTCAAGCACCGCACGACCTACTCTTACGACCGCCTCATCGCGATGGGGCCACAGGTGATCCGGCTGCGTCCGGCGCCGCACTGCCGCACGCCGATCCTGAGCTATTCGCTCCGAATCCTGCCGGAAAACAAGTTCCTCAACTGGCAGCAGGATCCGTTCAGTAACTACCTCGCGCGGCTGATGATCCCCGACAAGACCGAGAAGTTCGAGGTCGAGGTCGAGGTGGTCGCGCAGATGGCGGTTTACAATCCGTTCGACTTCTTCCTCGAGCCAGCCGCCGAGAAATTTCCGTTCACCTACGAGGCGGCGCTCGCGCACGATCTCGCCCCCTATTTGAAATGCGAGGCGGACGGCCCGCTTTTCGAGGCACTCTTCGAGTCCATTCCGAAGGACGAGCAACGCACGATCGATTTTCTCGTCGCCATCAACCAGAAGCTCCAGCAGGACATCAGCTATCTCGTCCGCATGGAGCCCGGCGTGCAGACGCCCGAGGAGACGCTCGAGAAGGCCTCGGGCTCGTGCCGCGACTCGGCCTGGCTGTTCTGCAATTTGCTCCGTCGTTGCGGCCTCGCGGCGCGCTTCGTCTCGGGCTACCTCATCCAGCTCAAGCCCGACGTGAAGTCGCTCGACGGCCCGTCCGGCGCGGAGGAGGACTTCACCGACCTCCACGCGTGGACCGAGGTTTACCTGCCCGGCGCGGGCTGGATCGGCTTCGACGCCACCTCGGGCCTGCTCGCGGGCGAAGGCCACATCCCGCTCGCCTGCACGCCGGAGCCCTCGACCGCGGCGCCGATCACCGGTTCCACCGAGAAGTGCGAGACGGAATTCGATTTCGAGATGTCCGTGACGCGCATTTACGAATCCCCGCGCGTGACGAAACCCTACACCGAGGAGCAGTGGGAGAAGATCCTCGCGCTCGGCGACAAGGTCGACGAGATCCTGAAGGACGGCGACGTGCGCCTCACGATGGGCGGCGAACCGACGTTCGTCTCGATTGATGACATGGAGGGCGCGGAGTGGAACGCGGAGGCGATGGGCCCGATGAAGCGCGGCCTCGCCGACAAGCTCCTGCGCAAGCTCCAGAAGCGATTCGGCCCCGGCGCATTGCTCCATCACGGCCAGGGCAAGTGGTATCCCGGCGAGCAGCTGCCTCGCTGGGCCTTTGGCTGCTTCTGGCGCAAGGACGGCGAAGCCATCTGGGAAAATCACGCGCTCATCGCCGACGAAGAGACGGATTACGGCCTTACGGACGTGGATTCGATGCGCTTCCTCGACGCGCTCACCCATCGCCTCGACGTGGACCCGCGTTTCATCATGCCGGCCTACGAGGATGCCTGGTATTACATGTGGAAGGAGCGGCGCCTGCCCGCGAACGTCGATCCGCTCAAATCGAACCTCAAGGACAAGCTCGAGCGCGACCGCATTGCCCGGGTCTTCGAGCAGGGGCTGAACAAGGTCATCGGCCACGTGCTGCCGATCCGCTACTCCGGCGGCTGGAGTTCCGGCGCGTGGTTCCTGCGCCCCGAGACGCTTTACCTCGTGCCCGGCGACTCGCCAATCGGCTTCCGCCTGCCCGTGGATTCCATCCCTTGGGTGAAGGAATCCGAATACCCATGGATCTACGAACCCGATCCCTCGGCGGAATTCGGTCCGCTCCCGCCGCGCCCCGAGCGCCGCGCGCAGGCGTATCAGGAAGCCGGCAAACTCACCGAGGAATACATCCGCTTCATCCGCTCCGGCGCGGATACCGGCTTCCGTCCGCAGGGCCGCCCCGGCTCTGGCCATGGCTCCGGCGCGCCCGGGGCGGAGGGAAGCGACGAAGGCACCGGCGACGAGAAGGAAGGATCGCTGGCCGATCTGCCAAAGCGTCGCGAGTTCCCGGGCGGCAAATTCCCGTGGTCCGCGCCGCAACCCGGCGAATCCGCGCCCTGGATCGTGCGCACGGCGATGGCCGTCGAGCCGCGCCACGGCCGCATGCACGTCTTCATGCCGCCGCTGCAGACGCTCGAGCAATACCTCGAGCTCGTCGCCGCGATCGAGGAGACCGCCGATTACCTCAAGATGCCGGTCATGCTCGAAGGCTACCCGCCTCCCGGCGACCCGCGCCTGAACGTCATCAAGGTCACCCCGGATCCCGGCGTGATCGAGGTGAACACCCACCCGGCGCACTCGTGGCGCGAGATGGTCGACATCACGGAAGGCCTTTACGAGGACGCCTACACGACGCGCCTCGGCACCGAGAAATTCATGGTCGACGGCCGCCACACCGGCACCGGCGGCGGCAACCACATCGTGCTCGGCAGCGACCGGCCGACGAACAGCCCGTTCCTGCGCCGGCCCGACGTCCTGCGAAGCCTCATCAACTACTGGCACAACCACCCGTCGCTCTCCTACATCTTCTCGGGCCTCTTCATCGGCCCGACCTGCCAGAGCCCGCGCGTGGACGAGGCCCGCAACGACGCGCTCTACGAGCTCGAGATCGCCTTCAACCAGATCCCCGACAAGGGCGACGTGCCGCCGTGGCTCGTCGACCGCGTGTTCCGCAACCTCCTCGTCGACGTCACCGGCAACACGCACCGCTCCGAGTTCTGCATCGACAAGCTCTATTCTCCCGACTCCAGCTCCGGCCGCCTCGGCCTGCTCGAGCTCCGCGCATTCGAGATGCCTCCGCATGCCCGCATGAGCCTCACGCAGCAGCTCCTGCTGCGCTCGCTCGTCGGCGAATTCTGGAACAAGCCCTACCGCAGGCCGCTCGAGCCCTGGGGCACCGAATTGCATGATCGCTTCCTGTTACCGCACTTCGTGTGGCAGGATTTCGGCGATGTCATTGGAGATTTGCAGGATGCGGGATACGCCTTCGACGCGGAGTGGTTCGCGCCGCACCAGGAGTTCCGTTTCCCGCTCATCGGCAAGGGCCATTACCGCGAGCTCCAGCTCGAGGTCCGCACCGCCCTCGAGCCCTGGCACGTCCTCGGTGAAGAAGGCTACGTCGGCGGCACCGTCCGCTATGTGGACTCTTCGCTCGAGCGCGTCCAGGTCAAGGCCACCGGCATGGTCGGCACCCGCTACCAGATTCTCTGCAACGGCATTCCCGTGCCCATGCACAACACCGGCAGCGTCGGCGAATACGTCGCCGGCATTCGCTACCGCGCGTGGCAGCCGCCGCAGTGCCTCCAGCCGACGATCGGCGTGCACACCCCGCTCGTCATCGACATCTACGACACGTGGAACGAGAAAACCGTGGCCGGTTGCACCTACCACGTCTCGCACCCCGGCGGCCGCAGCCACGAGACCTTCCCGGTCAATTCCTACGAAGCCGAGAGCCGTCGCCTCTCCCGCTTCTTCCCGTTCGGTCACACGCCCGGGAAGTTCGAGGTGCCGCCACTCGCCAAATCGAAGGAATTCCCGTTCACGCTCGACCTTCGCGCTCACTCCAAGGGCGTCGGAGGCATCTGATCGCGCCCACCGCCACCATTTCGACAGAGCCATGCTCCCAACCGAGGGGGACGCGCCGTGACGGCGCTCCCTCCTGACGCCATGCCCCGGTCGCCACTCGATTACGCCGCACCCCGGGGCCTTCTGGCCGGCCTCTACGACGAATTCCTCGGCTCGGACGGAAACATCCGTCCACATTGGCGCGAAATCGCCGCGTATTTCGAACGCCTCGGCCCGGGCGAGATCACGCGGCGCTGGAATCACGCGCGGAAGATTCTTCGCGACAACGGCGTGGCCTATCAGGTCGGCATGCCGGACGCGGAAGACGCCACCCGCTCGTGGGAGCTGAATCCGATTCCGCTGCGCATTCCCGGCAGCGACTGGGCGCTCATCGAGCCCGCCGTGCGCCAGCGCGCCCGCCTGCTCAACGCCGCGCTCAACGATCTCTACGGGAAGCAGGACCTCATCAGGGAATCGCTCATCCCTCCCGCGCTCGTCTTCGGCAGCAGCTCGTATCTGCTCCCGTGCGTCGGCGTGCCCGTGCCGCACGACGCCCGGCTCGTCATGTATGCCGTCGATCTCGCGCGTTCGCCCGACGGCAGCTGGTGGGTGATCTCCGACAGCACGCAGGCCCCCGCCGGCGCCGGTTACGCGCTGGAAAATCGCGTCGTCCTCTCGCGCGTCTTCCCCGAGATTTTTCAGACGGCTCGGATTGCCCGCCTCGGCGGCTTTTTCCGCCAGATGAAGACGGCCCTCGAAGCGCTCAATCCCCGCCCCGGCCTGCCGCCCACGGTCGTGATGCTCACGCCCGGCCGGCTGAGCGAGACGTATTTCGAGCACGCCTACCTCACCCGCCAGCTCGGCTTCACTCTCGTCGAGGGTCAGGACCTCGTCGTGCGCAACGACACCGTCTACATCCGCACGCTCCAGGGTCTCCAGCGCGTCGACGTCATTCTGCGCCACGTGGACGACGACTATTGCGACCCGCTCGAGCTGCGCGACGAATCCCTGCTCGGCGTGCCCGGCCTCATGAACGCGATTCGTGCGGGCAGCGTCACCCTCGCGAACAGTCTCGGCAGCGGACTCGTGCAATCGCCCGCCCTGCCCGCGTTCCTGCCCAAAATCTGCGAGCGCCTCCTCGGCGAAAAGCTCCGAATGCCCTCGATCGCAAGCTGGTGGTGCGGCCAGTCCCGCGAGCAGCAATACGTGCTGCGAAACCTGCACGGCCTGAAGGTGAAGGCCTCGTTCGACTTCCCCGGCGACCGTCCCGATCCCGACGCCGATCCGAAGCGCCTTCGCGCGGCGATCCAGGCGCGCCCGGAATTCGTGACGGGCCAGGAAATCGTGCGCCTCTCGCAATGCCCCGACTTCATCGGCGGCCGCCTCCGCCCGTTTTCCGTCGTGCTCCGCGTCTTCGCCGTCCGCAACGGCGACGACTATCTCGTCATGCCCGGCGGTCTCACGCGCGTGGCCGACGAGGAATCCAGCCACGGCGTGCTCATGCGCAACGATGGCGGCACGAAGGACACGTGGGTCGACCTCGCGGAAGCCGAGCCGGCGAATCACGCCGCCGGCCCGGCCAGCGAGACGGAGCTCCGCCGGGTCACGCCCGGGGTGACCAGCCGCATCGCCGACAGCCTGTTCTGGTTCGGCCGCTACATCGAGCGCTGCGAGTTCAGCGCCCGCATGGCCCGCGCCGTGCGGGAAGGTCTGCTCAATCAGCAGGGCTGGCTCGAGCTATCGGACTTCCGGCCCGTTCTCCGCACGCTCGAGCATTTCGGGCAATACCAGCCGCGGGCCTCCACCGCCAGCCAGACGACCCTCGACCGCGAGCTCATCCGCCAGATGCTCGATCGCGAGAGCTCCGGCAGCCTCGCCGCCATTGTCGACCGTCTCCGCGACGTGATCTCGTCCGTGCGCGACCAGGTCACCACCGACACCTGGCGCATCGCTAACCAGCTTCCTGACCTCATCGCCCAGGGCGAGCGCAACGAGTCGGACTTCGACCTCAACGCGCTCATCCTCCACATCTCGGCGCTGAACGGCGTGCTCACCGAGAACATGACCCACGGCAGCGCCTGGCGTTTCATGGAGCTCGGCCGCCGGATCGAACGCGCCACCTACAGCGCCCGCCTCGTCGCCGAGGCGCTCACCGCGCGCCGCGACGCCGCCTCGACTCTGTTCGACGTGCTGCTCGACGTCTTCGACGCCGTCATCACCTACCGTCAGAAATACGCCGTCGTCCGCCGCGACGCCGTGCTCGATCTCCTGCTAGGCGACGAGTCGAACCCCCGCGCCCTCGCCACGCAGCTCTCCCTCCTGCTCGAGGATCTGCTCTCGCTCCCGCGCGAGCATGCCGACACCTTCAAGCTCCCCGAGGAACGGCTCGCCCTCCGCGTCCTCAGCGACGTGCGCCTGCTCGATGTCGCCCAGCTCGAGGCACACCACCTCACCACCGTCGAGAACTCCATGCTCGACCTCTCCGCGCAGATCTCGCGTCGCTTTTTCACCCATCTGCACACGTCCTCGCTCGGCCGCGACGTCGCCACTACCATGCTTCCCGACACCGTATGACGCTCGATGTCTACCATTGGACCGAATACCGCTACGCCGAGGCGGTCCCGCTCTCGCAGCACCTGCTCCACATGCAGCCGCGGGAGTTTGCGAACCAGCGCGTCCTCTCCTCGCATTTCGAGTTCACGCCGCAACCGACGACGATCAATTCCCGCCGCGACAATTTCGGCAACCACGTCACGGAATTCTTCATCGGCGAATCCCACGTCGGCCTTCACATCAAGTGCATCAGCAAGGTCGAGACGACCCTGCCGAAAGTCCCCGCTGCCGCGCAGACTCCCGCCTGGGAGCAGGTCGCCGACGAGCTTCTCGATTCGCTCGAGGCCGATCCGCGCACGTTCATCTACCCCTCCGCCTACGCCCCGCATCTCGACATCCTGCGCGACTGGGCACGAGAGTCCTTTCCCGCCGGCCGGCCAGTCCTCGAAGGCGTCCTCGACCTGACCGCCCGCATTTTTCGCGAGTTCATCTTCGACAACCTCGCCACCAGCGTCGCCACGCCGCTCAGCGAGGTTTTTGAAACCCGCCGCGGCGTCTGCCAGGATTTCGCCCACCTGCAAATCTCCTGCCTGCGCTCCCTCGGCCTCGCTGCCCGCTACGTCAGCGGTTATCTGCGCACGCAGCCCCCGCCCGGCCGCCGGCGCGTCTTCGGCGCGGACGCCTCGCATGCCTGGGTCTCGGTGTATTGCCCCGGCCACGGCTGGATCGATATCGACCCCACCAACAACCGCCTCATCACCGAGGAATACGCCACCATCGGCTGGGGCCGTGACTATGGCGACGTCAGCCTCATTCGCGGCATCCTCGGCGGCGGCGGCTCGCACTCGCTGTATTTCTCGGTGAACGTCGAGGTCGCCGCGTAGCCGCCGCGCCCCGGCGGCCGCTCTTCGAATCGGAAGATCATCGTGGTCCGCAAAACCCAGACCGCCCCTTGCCGGCCCTCGCCGCCCGCCTATCTTGCTTCATGAGACCCTTCGCCGCCACCTGCCTCTTCGCGGCTGCGCTGGCGACGGCCGCCGCCCAGCAGGTCATCATCTACCAGCCGCAGCCACCGGTCACCGTCGCCTCCCCGCTCACCACCGCCCCGGTCGCCGCGAATCAAAACCTGCTCAACCAGATCAACGGCACCCTCACCCAGCGCCGCTTCCAGCACGACGTCCTCACGACGAACGCCACCCTCCGCGCCCTCCAGCCGCCGCCCCAGGCCACGCGCTGAGCGCTACTTCGCCGCCGGCACGAGAAAATCTCGCACCACCGCCATGTGCTGCATGTTCGGCGCCGCGCTGTCGTCCCGCTGCACCGGCACGACGTCAGCCAGCGGCTCATACACCCGACTGTCGAAGACCAGCCCGTGCGGAAACGTCGCCTCGCCGATCCGCGTCGGCGCCGCGCACGCCGCCAGCTCCCGGTCGGCCAGCACCCAGTCGTAGGGCTTGTTCCGCGGCGCGTTCGTATCCGCCTCGCCCGCCTGGTCGGTCGCCGGCTCCCGTTTCGCGTCGAACTCCTCCGCCAGCACCACCACGCCCGCCTCGCCCCGCGTCTTCGTATTGAAATCCCCGCCCAACACCACCAGATCCTCCGCCGGAATCTTCGTCCGCATCAGCTCCACCAGCGCTTTCGCCTCCGCCGCCCGCACCGCGGACTTCTGCGAATACAGATGCACGCTGATCGCCCACAGGAATCGCCCGCCCGGCAGCGCGATCTTCGCCCACGCAAAGTCCCGGTTCTTCTGCGAGACGTCGTCCCACTCGCCGCTCTCGACGATCGGCCACCGGCTCACGATCCCATTCGGGATTCCCCCCGGCTGCGCTTCCGCCTCGATGAAAAACGAGAACTCCGGCCCAAACGTCGCGTTCACCCATTGCCGCGCCGGCACCGTCGGATTGCACTCCTGCAGCAGCGCCACATCCGGCTTCAGCCCCTGCAGGATGCGCGCCCCCGCACCCTCGGGATTCGAATGGTTCCCATTATCCGGCGAATACGTCTGGTGGTTTCCCGACGTGAGATTCCCCGCCACGATCCGCACCGACAGCGGCTCCGCCCCCGCCATGGCGACCATTCCAACGCTCAGCAAGCCCGCAATGCCCCACCTCATGCCCGCAACCCTAGCGAGTCCCACCGCCGCAAGTCGACCGCTACCGTTCCGGCACGGCCGGGCTCGGCGCCGCCCACGCCTTCGCCACGATACGCGCAGCCTCGGCAATCACCGTGTCGCGCTCGGCCGGCGTCGCGTCCGGCGCGGAATAAAAGGCCGCCACCAGCCACGGCGCCGTCCCCTCCTTCGGCCACACCACGGCCACGTCGTTCGCCGCGCCACGCTCGCCCGTTCCTGTCTTGTCGCCGATCTTCCATGCGTCCGAAAATCCCGCCCGCAGCCGCTTCCCGCCGGTCGTGCTGCCCGCCAGCCAGGCGATCAGTTGCTCCCGCGACGCGGCCGACAGCGCATCCCCCGCCAGCAGCTCCCGCATCGTCGCCGCCATCGCGGCCGGCGTCGTCGTGTCGCGGGGATCACCCGGCACGTTCGTATTGAGATCAGGCTCGATGCGGTCCAGGCGAGTGACCTTATCGCCCCGCGCGCGCAGGTATTTCGTAAGACCATCCGGCCCGCCCACCAGCGGCAGCAGCAGATTTGCCGCCGTGTTGTCACTCACCTGGATCGCCGCCGCGCACAATTCCCCCACCGTCATCGCCCCCTCCTCCACGTGTTTGGTCGTGACCGGCGCATAGCTCAGCAGATCGGCCTTCCCGTAGGCCACGCGCTGGTCCAGCGAAAGCTCGCCCGCATCCACCCGCGCCAGCACCGCCGCGCCCAGCAGCATCTTGAACGTGCTGCACATCGCGAACCGCTCGTCCTCCCGATGCCCGAGCTGGCGCCCGCTGCCGGCATCGATCGCCATCACACCAAGGCGACCGCCCTGCTTCGCCTCCAGCGCGGCAAACGCATTCTCCTCCGCCGCCCGCAAAGGCACACCCGCGACCACCAACATCATCCCCAGCACTCGAACAAACATCCCCCTCCCTCGCCCAGCCGCCAGTCGGTTGCAAGGGCCGACATGACCGGCAATGCATCGGTCGCGGCACCCAAAGCGCTCAAACGACCAGAGCTCTTTGCCCTCGCATAAGTTTCGTCTCATGGTTACACATTCTCACTCTCGGCATGTGCGCATTCCCCTCTGCGATCCGCCTTTTCCTCCAAACTCCGCACAGGTTTCTCACCCTACTTGCGACCGGCCTTGTTTCCACATCCGCCATTGCACAGACACCCAATGTCGAACTGCCTACCGGAGTCGTGGCGCCGGAAGGTCAGCTCTCCCTTTTTGCCGACTATGCAGCAAGAGAGGCGGACGGCGTTCCGTTGTATGTCGTCAATCGCACGAAGGAGACCGTCACCTTCGATTCCCAAGATGGCAACATCTTCGTTATGCTCGAACATCGTCTCCCCGACGGCACTTGGGAACGCGCCGAACCTCACGCCAGCAGTTGGTGCGGGAACAGCTACTACCCCATCACGCTCCCCCCTGGCCAATATTTCAAATTCCATGGCTTTGCTCCCACATCCGGCGAGAAATCCCATGTGCGCTACGCCGGCTACGGGGGCTTGAAACTTTTCTCCAACGACGGTGAGGGCCTCGCGCTACCGGCCGCAATCGCGGAAGCGCAACGAGACCACCTCGGGCGGCAGATTTCCCCAACCATCGATCGTCAGCTCGACAGTCAATATCTGGAATACCTTCACTCTTCGCCCGAGTCCGTCGTTGCAGCCCTGCGTCTGCTACGCGTCTCAGGTGCCAACCCTTATTACCAGGAGTCTGCTACAGCCCTCGCGAAGAACTGGGGGAACAAACCCAACCCCTCCGAGAAAGAGCAAACGGCGGCCCGGGCCATCCGCGAAGTGCTCGCCGAGCCGTGGCCAGAGAAACGCGATCGGAACGCGCTATTTGACCGGTGCCTCGAAGCCCTGCGCCTGCCCGATGCGCACAAAGGCCAGTTTGGGGCAATCGAGACTGATCCCCTGCTGGTATGGAGCGTCCTGAAGGACCTGGCGGCGGAGGAGGGTTTCCGTGGTCCATCGAAGTGGAAACCCCTCGTCGACTTTTGCCTCGTGCATCCTACCCCGCAAAACATCCAAAATCTCGTAGACCTCGCCACGTTTCCCTACATCGGAGACGAGCTTCTTCCAGATCGCTTCTTCGAGACGCATATCTTCGATTCACCGGACGGCGGCCCCTGCGCCAGTATCCTCGCCCGACGAGGACGATTTTCGGAACTGATCGCGATCGGCTGGAAAATGCAACCAAAAGGACAGCTTACGATTCTGCAGGCCTTGGCCGTAACCCCCAATCAATCACCCGGCCTTGGCCGCAGAATGATTCGTCAACCCGGTTCGGATGAGGAACGTCTTTACTGGGATTACTGTCTGAAAACACAGCCTCTAGAAGCGGCCTACGTGCTTCAGAATCTGACCTTCAACTCCTTTGCCGGGAGCGAGACAAATCCTTTTGGCGGTTTCGTCCAGCAGCGACTCCGGGACTACCTGACGACTGAAATCGAGACCGCGTCGAAGAAACCTGATGATTTTTCGCTCGGAGAAAACGGTTACAAGCTGCGGATTCTCGTGGATTTCATGGCCAGTTCGAATGCCAAGGACGACACACCGCTCCTCGAAAAACTTCTCACGTTCAAGGGCTACGAAGAAGGAGGGGTGCGGGTCTATGACAATGACAAACGGGCTCGGATTCTCCAATTTGGAGTGCGCGCAGCTGCCCGCGCCGCGCTGGAGAAACGCGGACGACGAATTCCTGAAGGCATCGTGTTCGAAAAAGAGCTTCCTCTGCCCGCAGACAGCCCGGAGCGCATCAAAAGCGGATAGCTCTCCCGTTCAAGCTGCCGATCGATGCAAGGCAGACTCGCAATGTGCGGATGACCTAAAAGTCGCCACCTCACGCAAACTCGGGCCCGGCGGCAACGCGGAGAACCGAATCGCGATTGGTGGCGGGGCGATTCCGTGCGAGCATGCGGCCATGTCGCGCATTCTCGACCATATCGACCTCCGCGTGCCGGACCGCGCCGCCGCGCGCGCGTTCTACGATCGCCTGCTGCCCGCCGTGGGGTTCACCGAATGGATGGACGTGCCGGCGGGATGGATCAGCTACAACGCACCGGGCGGGGGGCCGACGGAATTCTTCGGGTTCATCGAGTCGCCGGGCCACGTGCCGAACGAGAATCGCATTGCCTTCTGGGCGGAATCGAATGCCACGCTCGACGCGCTGGTGCCGCTGCTGCGCGAGATCGGCGCGCAGCACATCGAGGGCCCAGGCTACGACGAGGGGCCGGGCTATTACGCGGTGTTCTTCGAGGATCCCTTCGGCAACCGGCTGGAAATCTGCCATCGGGAGCGGAACTGATTCTCCTTGCTGGCGAAGCAAAGGCATTCCGCCTAAACAGCGTCCATGGTTGCGCCCTCCGTTGCACGCACGACAGCCGATCGGACTCGCAAAAATGTGCGCGCCTACCGCGAGTTTCTCGACTCGCATGGCGTGCCAGTCGGCGCATCTTTCGAGAGGCTTCCTCCCACGGACAAGGAGAGCTATCTCAAACGCTTTCCTTTTCGCGATCTTGTCGGCGACGACTTCGATGGAACGTTCACGATTTTCAGTTCCTCAGGTTCGTCCGGTCATGCTTTCTACTGGCCGCAGCTCAAGTCCAGCCATGCGTCCTCCGCAACCGCCCTGCGCGGAATGCTCGAAGACGCGTTCGCGATTCACGAGCGTCGCACGCTGGCGGTGATCGGTCTCGCACTGGGAAGCTGGATTGGCGGCGATTTCTTTTCGTGGGTGTTCAAGAATGTCTCCGTTTCAACGCCGTATCCATTTGCGGTCTTCTCGCCCGGGAACAAGCACGACGAGATCATTTCCATCCTCCATGCCGCGTCGGGCATGGTGGATCAATTTCTCCTCGTCTGCTGCCCCTCGGCGATCGGGCATCTTCTCCTCCGCGCCGAGCAGTCGGAACGCCCGCTCCCCCTCGAAAAAATGCGCTACCTCGTCATCGGGGAGCCGTTTCCAGAATTCGTGCGCCTCGACCTGGAAAAAAGATCAGGCTGCGACGCGGACCGTCCGGTCATGCTGTCGGTTTATGGCAGCGCGGACACCGGCGTGCTCGGCTTCGAATCCCGGGTATCCCTCCATCTGCGCCGCATCTGCGAGACGGTGCCGGCCTTTGCGCAATCACTCTCGTTACAAGGCGCTGCCCCGCATTTCTTTCACGTTGCCGACCCATCCGCATATCTCGAAAGCGTGAACGGCGAACTCTGGGTCACGAAATGGCAGGGCATCCCGATTGTCCGCTACAATCTTCACGATCAGGCACGCATTTTGGATTGGAACGACATCGCGTCCGCCCTCACCAAGGTCCCGGCCGATGCGTCGCACGCCCTGATCACCAATCCGCCGCCGGCGCCGCTCCAGAAGTTCATCGCCATCACGGGCCGCTCCGACAGCTGCCTCATTCTCTGCGGCACCAACATTACCGAGACAATGCTCGACCACGCTCTGCGTTCGTCGGACCTGCAGGCCGAACTCACCGGCACCTACAAGGCGCGCATCGTAATCGACAACGGCCGCCAGCGGCTCGAAATCGTCGCGGAATCCCGCGATGCCCGTCATTCCGCGGAACTCGTCTACCCGCGCCTGATTCAGGCCATCGGCCGCGCGCAACCCGAATTCCTCGACGATTGGAACAGCATCTACAATCAGTGGGACGAGGACGCCGCACGCCGCATCCTCAAGTTGTCGCTCGTGCCGTGGCCGGGACTCTCCGGCGTCGGGAGCAGCATCAAGCACCGCGGGATCATCCGGTGAAAAATCGCGCTCCGCTCTGGCCGCCACCCGCATGGCTCTGCTTCGCGTGGGGACTCGCGGAGGCCACGTTCTTCTTTTTGATCCCGGACATCATTCTCTCATGGGCCGCGCTCTCGGGCGTGAAAACCGGATTGAAGGCGCTGGGAGCCGTGCTCGCCGGGTCGATCGTCGGCGGCATTGGCATGTATGCATGGGCTTCCCATGCGCCGGACTCGAGCCGCGCCGCCGTGGCGCATGTCCCCTTCGTGAGGCAGTCCATGTTCGTCAGCGTCGAGCAGGACTACGCAAAACACGGCATGGCGGGAATGCTGCGCGGGCCGACCTCCGGCATTCCCTACAAGATTCATGCCGTCCTCGCGCCGCCACACGGCCCGCTCTCCTCGTTCATATTGATGAGCATCCCCGCGCGGCTCGAGCGTATCGTCGTGAGCTGGCTCGGATTCGCCGTGCTCAGCCTGCTTCTGGGCGGATGGATGCGTTCCCATCGCGCGGCAACCACCATGGCTTTTCTCGCATTTTGGGCCGCGATGTATGCCTTTTACTGGAGCCGTATTTGACGGGCGTCATCGATGCGCAATCTCACCCTTTCAGAACTTGCCGCAACGTTCCGCATGCTCCTTTTCGGCGCACGGTTTCTAAAAAGCGCGCCGCACTGGACGAGGGATCGCATGCGCGACTGGCAATGGCAGCGCGTGACAAAGCTCGTCCGCCATGCATGGGACAATGTGCCCTTCTACCGCGACCATTACACAGCGGTGTCGTTCGAGCCCGGCGACCTGAAATCGTGGGATGACTTCCACCGCCTTCCCCTGCTCACCAAGGAAATGGTGATCGCGAACTATCCCGACCGCATGCTCATGCGCGGCGCACGCGCAGAAAGCCTTGTCGTCTCACGCAGCAGCGGATCGACGGGCAAGGCTCTGGACATCGCCTACGACGGCGCAGCGATGAGCACGTTCATGCTCGCCGGCCTGCGACTCTACCGCATGGGGTTCCCCTACCTGCCGTGGCAGCGGCAGCTCTACGTCTACACATCGCCCTATCCTCTCGAATCGCTCCTCGGCCTCTTCCCGCTCAAGTTCGTGCCCACTCTCGCCCCCATTCCGGAAATCATTTCGCAAATCCGCTCATGGAAGCCCGACCTGCTCGTCTGCTACCCCTCGCACCTCAAGCAGATCGCGCAGCAACTCTCGAACGACGACCTCGCGCATATCCGGTTGAAGTGCGTCTCCGTGAATTCCGAAATGTCCACACAGGCCGAGCGCAACGACCTCGCCGCCCGGCTCGGATGCCCCGTGCTCGACGAATATTCCTCGGAGGAGCTTACCCGCATCGCCGCGCAATGCCTGCACGGCAGCCACCATATCTTCGACGACATCAACTACATGGAGAGCATCCCTTCCGACGCATCGTCGCTACTGGTCGGGACCAACCTCCACAACTTCGCGATGCCCATGATCCGCTACGCGCAAAACGACCTCGGCCGCATCGAGGAACGCGAATGCGCCTGCGGCTGGCGGTTCCGCCACCTCGTCGATCTGCAGGGCCGCCGCAACGACAGCTTCACTCTTCCATCAGGTCGCGTCCTCTCCTCTGGCTATCTGCTCGATGCCACCTACGAAGTGCTGCTCACGTTCCGCTCGGAGGTGCGCGATTTCTGCCTCATCCAGCGCGCAGCCGGCCAGGTCGAACTCGAGATCGTCACGGGCGAAGGCTGGGGAGAAGAAGTGAGCCGGGCCATCTCGGATCGATTCGATGAGCTGCTCGGGCACGAAGTCCATTTCTCGATTCAAACGGTCGACACCTGCACCAAGACAAAATCCGGCAAGCGCAATCCCATCATCTCGGAGGCCACGCGCAAACTCGCCGCCCGCTGACCGCGCTAGAACGCAATCGACGCTGCGTTGCGTCGCGCCTGCGCGATCTGATCCGCGCTCAGTCCCGCCGCCGGGGCGGCGACCTCGTATTCGTAATCGAGGTCGATGCCGCTGATGCCGGGGTCGTCGGTGTTGATCGTCGCGAGCAGGCTGCGCTCGAGGAACGCCTTCAGCGGATGGCTCGCATAGTCGGCCACGGTGCTCGTCTGGACGTTGCTGGTGAGGTTGCACTCGAGGCCGATGCGGTGCTCGGCGAAATAGTCGAGCAGCGCGGGATCGTCGGTCGCGCGCACGGCGTGGCCGATGCGGGTGGCGCCGAGTTCGCGGAGGGCGGTCCATATACCCGGCGCGCCCGCGGCCTCTCCGGCGTGGATCGTGACATTCAGCCCGGCGTCGCGCACCCGGCGGAAGTGCTCGATGAACAGCTCGGGCGGAAAATTGCCTTCGTCACCGGCGAGGTCGATCGCAACGAGGCCGTCGCGACAGGCAAGCAGGGCGTCGAGCTCGCGGAAGCAGGAGTTCAGGCCAAACGTGCGGCTGAGAATGCCGGTGAGCGTGGTCGGCACGCCGAAGTCGCGCACGCCGGCCGCAACGCCGTCGACGACGGCCTCGGTGACGGCCTGGGGATCGAGCCCGTGAGCCATCGCCATGAAGACGGGGCTGAAACGCAGTTCGACGGCGTCGAGGTTCTCGCGTTTCGCATCCTCGACGTTCTCGTAGGCCACGCGGCGGCACGCAGCAGGGTCAACGAGCACGCCGACCATCCACTCGAACTTCGCGAGGAAGGGCATGAGGCCCGGCTGCGGATCGCTCACGACGACGAAGGGGCGCAGGGTGTCGAGGGTGCGGCCTGGCAGCGGAAGGTCGTTCTCGAGCCCGAGATCCAGGATCGTCTCCAGGCGAATGCTCCCGTCGAGATGACGGTGGAGATCGATCTTCGGCAGGGCTTCTTCCATGCCGACGCTTGTAACGGCCGGGCGCGACGGCCGCAATCCCGCGCACTAGCGTCCCGGCCCCTGAAGGGCGCGCTGGTAGCTGTAAATGCCGGTCTGGTTGATCTGCTCGACCTGCTGCTGCCGGCTCTCCGGCACCGGTTTTGTCGCGCAGCCGAGGAGGAGCTGCATCCCGAGCATCGAAACGAGAGCGAATCCGCATTTCATGCAAACAGCCTGACCAAAACGCGCCGCGGCGGCAATTCCGTCCTCATCGCGCGACGACATCCACCCGGCGCGATGCGACGCGTCCCTGGTCGTCCATGGCGAGGAGTTGCCACCGGCCCGGGGCGGCATGCCATGCGAGGGGCTCGTTCGGCGCGGCGCAACCGAGAAAGTCGGCGCCGGCGAACCAGTAGACCTTGCGCACGTCGCCATCCGTCCGCGCCTCGAGGGCGATGCCGCTCGATCCGCCGCTCGCAGGAACCGCCAGCACCGCTCCCTCGGAGGGCGAGAGAATGCGCGGCGCGGCTCCCTGCCGGGCCATGCCGTCGACGGCGCAGTCCGGCGCAAAGGGCGGCAGCGGTCGCCGCGGCAATCCCGCCTCGGCGAAGAGCCGGCGCACGTTCGAGGGCCAGAATTCGAAGACCTCGCGACGACAGAACCCGTTATCCTGCAACCGGCGCAGCCCGCTCCGTGCATCCACCCACACGCCACGGTGCACCGGACAAACGGTGATCGGCGACACACCCGGGATGAACCACCCGCTCACGCGATCCGCGCAATCCGGCCCCGGCAGATCCCCGGAGAGCGCGCAAAGATCCACGCGTCGGAGATTTGCGTGGGGCGGGGGCGCCAGCGGCCCGGGGCGCGCCTTCCCGTTCGCGACAAGACCATCGATGATCGAAAACAGCAGCGGCCCGGCGCAGGTGCGGCCGACGAAGGCCGGATTCGGCGTGCCATCGAAATTGCCGACCCAGACCGCGAGGACAAAGTGGTCAAACACCGCGACCGACCACGCATCGCGGAACCCAAACGACGTGCCGGTCTTCCACGCGACCACGCGCCCCGGATCGGCCTCCGCGCCATCCGGTCGCGAGATCCGCGCCAGCATGTCGAGCGTGAGAAAGGCGGCCTCGCAACTCACCACGCGGCGACCGGGTTCCACCGGGGAATCGCGCGTCATCCGCAGCGGACGCAGGGTTCCGCCGCTGGCCAGCATCGCATACAGGCGCACGAGGTCGCGCATGGTCACCTCCGCGCCGCCGAGCGCAAGCGAGAGTCCCAGCGCCGCCTCGTCTCCACGCAGCGGGATGCCGACGTCGCCGAGAAATTCATGGAATCGCGGACGCTGCAACCGCGCCGCCAGATCGACGGCGGGAACGTTGCGGCTGCGCGCGAGGGCGTCCGCGGCGGAGATCGGCCCGCAGAATTCCCGGTCGAAATTGTCGGGACTGTAGTCGGCGAATCTCTGCGGGGCATCGAGCAGGAGACTGCGCGGATGGATCAGCCCCTGATCGAGCGCCAGCGCGTAGATCAGGGGCTTCAGCGTGGAGCCTGGCGACCGCGGCGACCGCGTGCCGTCGACCTGGCCCTGGATGTCGCGATCCCAGAAATTCGCCGACCCCACGCTCGCCAGCACTTCCATCGAGCGCGTGTCGACAAGCATCGCGGCGGCATTGCGCACCCCGCGGGTGCCCATTCCACGCATCGCGCGGGCAACGCGATCCTCGAGAATGCCCTGATCCGTCGCGTCCAAGGTCGTGCAAACGTCACGTCCTCCGTCGGGGAGCGCATTCACGAAATGCGGTGCCGCGTCGGGCAGGCGGCCATCCCAGCACAAGGCGTAGTCGCCGCCGAGCGGATCATGCACGAGCCCGGCCGCGTGCATGCGGGCATGCAGCCGGGCGTGTGCCGCCGCGAGCGCGGGATTTCTGCGAGGCGCCGGCGCGCGCCGCGCCGGGCTCTGCGGAATGACGGCCAACGTCACCGCCTCCGGCCAGCTCACGTCAGTTGCGGCGTGGTGCAGATAAATCTCCGTCGCCGCACCCACGCCTTCGATGTTTCCGCCATAGGGCGTGAGGTTGAAGTAAGCCTCGAGAATCTGTCGCTTGGAATAATGCCGCTCGAGGCACAGCGCCGTGAAAATCTGCGCGCACTTTCCCGCGAGCGAGCGCGTCTCCATGCGGCCGCGGAGTCGGGCGACCTGCATCGTGATCGTGGACGCCCCGCCACGCTTCGCACCGAACAACCAGCCCGCGGCCGCCCGCGCAAGCGAGACGGGATTCACACCCGGGTGCGCGTCGAAATGGCGGTCCTCGTGGAAGAACGTCGCCTCCACGATGCGCGGCGAAATGGCCTGCAACGGCGTGAAGATCCGGCGACGGTCATCAGTCGCCAGCGCGATCTGCAGCACGTGGCCCTCCCGATCCCGCGCCACCCTCGAGAACGGGACGCCGTCGAGCAGCGGCGGCCTGGGCAGCGCGAACCACCCCGCGGCAACGAGCGCCGACAGTCCGGCGAGAATCACGAGGCGTCTCATCGCGCCGTCACCTCGATCCGCCCGGTGCCGCTGCGCCCGTGCGTGCCGCGATCATACATCGCCTCGGCGAAGACCGGCGGCACCACGAATTGCCCCGCGCTCGTCGCCTTGATCTCGTAGGAGAACGACCGCACCGGGCCGCTCACCCCGCCGAAGACCACCACTCGATCTTCGCGCACTTCCACGCAATCCCAGCCCGGCAAGGTGCCCACGCCAGGTTGCAGCGAAGAGCCGACCACCTCGAATCCGCCGGGCAGCAGATCGACCACAGCGACGTTCGGCACATCCCGGCCGTTCACTGCTCGCACGAAGACGCGCACCGTGATTGGCTCACCGACGCGGGCCCGCGCCGGAAATTCGCGATGAATTTCCAGCCCCCGGCTCTCGGGCTCCGCGGGCACCGTCGCCTCGAATCCGGTCTCGACCACCTGGGCGTAGGCCCCGAGCGGCGTGGCGCTCGCGGAAAAACGCAGCGCGGTCGCGTCGGGAGAGAACGCGGCCCGTTTCAGCAGGTCTCCCCTGGCATCCAGCGCGGTCACGGTCCGGTCCCTGCGCACTTCCTGCATGCCGAGGCGGACGCCCTTTTGCGCCAGCGTCGCGGAGTAGCTCTTCAGCGCGAGCACGGCCGCCGCGGCGGAGACGGTGCTGAATCTGCCGCGCTGGATGGGCGCGAGAACTTTCTCGAATTCCCCCGAGGGCAGCCGTCGCAGCAGATCCGGAAAGTGCCGCCCCAGAATGGCGACGTAGGCGGCATCCGCAGTGAGCGTGTCCACGAACTCGCCTGCACATGGCCGCCCGCAGCGATAGCCGGCGATGAGCCGACGCGCCTCGGCATCCTGTTTGAGCAGCTCCAGCGCGCCAGCGAGATAGACGGCCGTCACGTCCTCGCGCCACGTGGCGGAAAAATCGGAATCGAGCGTGTCCCGAAGGTTGAGGATCGCGTTGGTCGTGACGGTCTCCTCCCGCGTGAGCAGGTAGATCGCCCAGGCCTGGAGCCGCGCCTGCTCCAACGTGCGCGGCCGTTCTTCGTTCGCCATGCGCGAGAGATTGCGCAAGGCAGCCGCAAGCGTGTCGGCGGGAGGCGGGAAGCCGGCCGCCCGGGCCTCGACGAGCATCTGCGTGACATACACCGACACGAAATCGAACGGTCCGCAGGCGCCCACGGCCCAGTAGCCAAAACCGCCCTGGTCGTTTTGCCGCTGGCGCTGGATGGCAAACGTGTGCTCGAGCTGCGCGGCCACCTCGGCGCGCCGGAGTCCGAAATCCACCTCGTCCGCAAGCGCGAGCCGGCAGAGCGCGCCGCTGGAGATTTGCTCCGAGCAGCCATGCGGATAGCCCTCCAGATAGGACTGCAACCCGCGCGCCAGCCCGAGAGGCAGCGCGGATACCGTCGCCTCGACGCGACGAAACTCCGGGCGCAACGCCCCCGTCACCGGAAGCTCCTGCGACGCCGCGGAGAAATGCGCGCTTCGCAACTCCGTGCGATAGGGCGTGGCGGGCCGCACGCTCACCGTCGAGGACCGGCGCGATTCCTCACCGCCGCCGGTCGCGCGGAAAGCCAGCGTCGCCGAGCCGAGCTGATCCCGGGCCCGCACCGTAAACAGGCAGGTGGCTTCTTTGCCGGATTCCAGGCGGAGCGGCATTGCGGGCGCGCGCAGCACTTCGAGATGCGACGACGGCTCGGCAGCGAGGGTCACGTCCGCCGTCGCGCCGCCATTGTTCACGGTCACGCCGACCTCGAAGGTATCGCCCGGCGCGAGCACCGTCGGCACGGTGGGCGTGATGACGAATCGGCTGCGCACGAGGGTGTCGCGCTCCACGCTGCCGGTCGCATCCGGCGCATAGGCGATCGCCATCACTTTGAGAGTGCCATTGAAAAAATCCGGCACGTCGCAGGTGACGACGCGGTCGTCCGGCCCGGCGTCGACGATACCCGACCAATAGACGACCGGTCGCTCGGTCACGCGCCGGAACGGATTGAGGTTCTTCGCGAGCATGCCCGCATCTCCGCCGGCGGCCGCGCTGCGCAGGATCGAGAATTCCGGCAGGATGAGGTCGAGAATCTGCGAAGTGCCGACCATCAGCGCCGTCTTCTCGAAGAAGCGGTCGAGCGGCCGCGGCAGCCGATAATCGCTGACCTGCAGGATGCCCTGGTCGACCGCGTAGAGCACGATGCGCGCGGGACGGTCCGTGCGATAATGGATTGCCAGCGGCTCGCCCGGCTTCGCCTTTTCCGGGACGTCGAGCTGGATGTCGAGACGCCGGCGCTCGCGATTCACCACGATCGGCTCCGCCGCGTAGCTGAGCGGGCTCATGAAGACCTCCTTCGAATCGAGCGCGCGCACGAATGTCACGTTCACGTAGCCCGTGCCCTCGAAATCCGCCGGAATGCGCAGTCGCTGCACGGAGCTTGTCGCGGCGGCGGTGAACCACGTCTGCGCGTAGACGCGATCCCGCTCGAGCGTGATCAGGCCTCCTCCCGTGTAGGGCGCGGTGATGGCGATCTCGACCTCCTCACCGGCGCGATACTCCCGGCGCGGCAGCCTGATCTGGAGCTCGGCACTGCGTTCGAGCGAACGCGAGCCGTCGCCCTTGCCGACGACCGTCCAGGCCAGCTGGCTGACCTTCGTGCCCGCCGCGTCTCGCACCTCCAGGCGGAACGAGCCGGGGCGATCCGTCGGCAGGATGAATTCCCCGCCGTCGGCCGGAAGATAGCGCGTCTCGTGGCGCAGCTCTTCGTCGCGCTCGACGGATTCGTAGGCGTA
>DATCRI010000012.1 GCA_036569045.1 Chthoniobacterales bacterium
GGCCCGAAGGCGCTCACCCGCGTGCGTCTCACCACGCACATGGTGGCCACGACCTTCCTCGTGAACGCCATCCTGCTCGGCATCATCGCCTACCGGCAGATCGGCAACCCGGCATGGGACTTCTGGCTCCAGATCCCCTACCTCGTCTTCGCCGCATATCTGTTCGCCCAGGCCCGCCGGCTCAAGATGCGCGTCGCCGAGCTCGTCGGCGCCGCCGCCCAGCGCATCGGCCTCACCCGCGTGCCGAAGAAGTAGCCTCACCCGCGGGATTCCAGCCGTGGACCGCCTCAGCGACTACGATTTCACGCTCCCCGACGAGCTCATTGCGTCGCGTCCGCTCGAGCGGCGCGACGCCTCGCGCATGCTCGTCGTCGACCGCACCGCCGGCACGATCACGCATCGCCAGTTCACGGATTTCCCCGGCTACCTCCGCCCCGGCGACCTTGCCGTCCTGAACAACTCCCGGGTCATCCGCGCCCGCATGTTCAGCGAGGACGGCCGCATCGAGCTGCTTCTTCTCGAGGAACTCGCTCCCCGTCGCTGGCGTTGCCTCGTCAAACCCGGCCGCCGCATGCGCCTTGGCGCCACCTGCCGCGCCGGCGGCGCGAATCTCACCGTCGTCGACGTCGAGCCCACCGGCGAACGCGTCGTGGAAGCCGATGTCCCCATCGACTTCTCCCGCGGCGAGCTTCCCATCCCGCCCTACATGGACCGCCCGGCCGACACGGAGGACGACACCCGTTATCAGACGGTCTTCGCCGGCCCCGAGGGTTCCGTCGCCGCCCCCACCGCCGGCCTGCACTTCACGCCCGAGGTGCTCGCCCGCGTTCCGCACACCTTCCTCACCCTCCACGTCGGCATCGGCACCTTCCAGCCCGTCAAGGTCGAAGACCTCGGCGAACACGTGATGCACGAGGAACGCTACACCATCGACGAGCCCGCCGCCGCCGCCATCAATGCCGCGAATCGCCTCGTTGCCATCGGCACCACGAGCTGCCGCGTCCTCGAAAGTCAGCCGCCCGGCCCGGTCGTTCCCCACAGCGGACGAACCCGCATCTTCCTCCGGCCCCCGGCACAGCTCCAGCGCATCGGCGCCCTCCTCACGAACTTCCACCTCCCGAAGTCCACCCTTCTCATGCTCGTGAGCGCCTTTGCCGGCAGCGATCTCGTCCGCGCCGCCTACGAGGAAGCCATCCGCGAACGCTACCGCTTCTTCAGCTACGGCGACTGCATGCTCATCCTGTGAGGCGCGCCCACCGCGATAAACATTGACTCTTTCCAACGGATCGGCCGACGCTACGAACGCGCTGCGAAAAACCTCCTCGAGAATATGAAAAAAGGTTTCAGCCCCGTTTCGAAATTCTCCGCGATCCTTCTGGCGATCGGAGTTCTCACCGGCACCGCGCAAGCCACGATCACCTACACCGTCCACGAACAGGCCGGCGCCGTCGTGTTCGATTACTCGGGATCGATTGATCTCGCCTCGGCCACATTCTCATTCGGATTTTCCAGCGGAATCGTCGGAGAATTCATCGGTTCTCCGGGCTACGTGAAGAGCCTCACTGGAAACATTTCGGTCTATACAACCAACTTCACATCGGCCTCTTCTCTCGGCCCCGGTTTCGCCAGTGGCGGAGCAGTTTCTGGAAGCTCCCTAGGTCTGGTGGATGTCTCCGGGGTAAATACCGACCAGATCTATCTGCCCTCGGGTTACGTCTCCGGCTCGAACATCTCGGGAAGCCTGACCTTTTCCGGACAAAGCTTTTCCTCCCTGGGCCTGACTCCTGGCTCCACGACCTGGACATGGTCGAACGGCGTCGGTTCGGACTCCGCGACCTTCAACATCGTCGCAGTTCCCGAGCCATCGACCACGCTCCTTCTGGGCGCGGCGGCCGCCGTCGCGATCATCGCCCGGCGACGCAAGGGCCTGCCCCCGATCAGCCCTTGAGCGCTCGCCGCTCCTGGAAAAACGCCCGGAGCAGCCCGACGCATTCGTCCGCGCGCACTCCGCTCGCAATCTCGCAGCGGTGGTTCAGTTCGGTGGTCTGCAGGAGGTTGATCCATCCACCAGCCGCGCCGCCCTTCGCATCGCCGCAGCCGAAGATCACCCGACGCAGCCGGGCATGCACGAGCGCCCCGGCGCACATCGGGCAGGGCTCCTTGGTCACGTAAAGGTCGCAATCCGTCAGTCGCCAGTCGCCCACCGCGTTCTCCGCCTGGGTGATTGCCAGCATCTCGGCGTGGGCCGTCGCATCCTTCAGCGTCTCCACCTGGTTCCACGCGCGGGCGATGATCTTTCCTCCACGCACGACCACCGCGCCGATCGGCACCTCGGCGGCCTCGTAGGCGCGAAGGGCCTGGCGCAACGCCTCCCCCATGAAGTGCGCATCGCTTCCCAGATCGATGATCAGCTCGTCTTCCACGCATTCGCTATAGCGCGAAGCCGCCGCTTCCGCCTAAAACAAACGCCGTGAATTCCATCATCGTTGCCCCATCCATCCTCGCGAGCGACTTCGCCCGGGTTGGAGAAGAAGCCGCCTCCGTCACCGCTGCCGGTGCGGATTGGATCCACTGCGACATCATGGACGGCCATTTCGTGGACAACATTTCGTTCGGTCCCGCGTTCGTCGAGGCCGTCAGCCGTCACACCACCCTTCCGCTCGACGTCCATCTCATGGTCACGCGCCCGGACCACTTCTTCCCGCGATTCACCGAGGTCGCCTCCTCGATCACCGTGCACGTCGAAGCCAATCACGACGTGGCGGCGACTCTCGCAAAGATCCGCAAAGCCGGCTGCAAGGCCGGTCTCGCGATCAGCCCGCCGACCGACGTCGAAGCCATCAAGCCCTACTTCGGCCAGTTCGATATCCTTCTCGTCATGACCGTGAATCCCGGCTTCGGCGGCCAGCCGTTCCTGCCGGAGACAATGGAAAAGGTGCGCTACGGCGCCCGCATGCGCGAGGAACTCCAGCTCGATTTCGACATCGAAGTCGACGGAGGCATCAATGTCACCACCGCCCGCGCGGCGATCGACGCCGGCGCCACCCTGCTCGTCGCCGGAACGTCCGTCTTCCGCGCCGAGGATCGCACCGCCGAGATCGCCCGCCTTCGCAGCGCCTGATCTACGCGGTCGCCTCGAAGAGCTCCAGCACCTCTCCGACGAGAAAGAGCGAGCCCGTCACCAGCACGCGGGACGTCTGCTCTCGCGCCGACGCGATCGCCTCCTCGAGCCGGCCAAACACCCGTCCCGGCGACAAAGCCGCAAGATTCTCCGGCGTCTCCGCGCGCGGACTCGCCACGGGAACAAACCAGAATTCCTCGGCCAACGGCGCCAGCGCCTGCAGCATGCCCGCGCAGGATTTGTCCCGCAGCGCGCCGAAAACAATCACCGCGCGCTCGTCGCCAAAGGTCTCACGCCACGTTTCCACGAGCTGCGCCGCGCCGTGGGGATTGTGAGCGCCATCGAGCACGAACCGGCCGACTCGCTGGAATCTTCCCGGCCATTGCACCTTCGCAAGTCCCCGCCGCACGGCGTCATCCGGAACGGCGATCTCCGCCGCGGCGAGCGCCGCCAGCGCGAGGGCCGCGTTTCGACGCTGGTGCGATCCCGCAAGATTCAGCGGCACGTCGGCCGGCAGCGCACCTTCGACAAAACTGATCGGCCCATGCGCCGCGAGGACAGCCGCCACTTCCGGACGCTGCGGCGCGCTTACGGCCGGCACCGCGGGCTTGATGATGCCGGCCTTCTCGGCGGCCACTTTCTCGATCGTGTCGCCCAGCCACTGGGCGTGATCCATCGCAATCGGTGTGATCACCGAAACGATTGGCCGCACCGCGTTCGTCGAGTCCAACCGGCCGCCCATGCCGGTCTCCAGCACCACGAAATCGCAATCTGCGTCGGCGAAATACCGGATCGCCAGCGTGGTCACGATCTCGAAATACGTCGGCGCGTGCGACCAGTCCGCCGTTCCGTCACGGATGATCGAGAGCAGGCGCGCCACGTCCGTTTCGGAAATCCGCTCGCCGTTTACGACGATGCGTTCACGGAAATCGACGAGATGCGGCGAGGTGTAGAGCCCGGTGCGATGCCCGGCCTCCCGGAGAATGGCGTCGAGCATCGCGCAGACGGACCCCTTGCCATTCGTGCCCGCGACGTGAAGAAACCGGCCTTTGCGCTCGGGGTTTCCAAGCAGCTCAAGCAGCCGATGCGTATTTTCGAGCCCGAGCTTGATGCCGAACTGCTGGGTGGAATACAGCCACTCCAGCGCTTCGGGGCAGGTCATTGCCGGCATTCCGATCCCGGCGCGCGGCTCACTTCTTGCCGGCGGCGAAATACCCCAGTAGCTGCGAAAGCAGCTCACGCAGTTTCGCGCGCGGCACGATGTGGTCGATCAGTCCGTGCTTTTCGAGGAACTCGGCCGTCTGGAAGCCTGGCGGCAGATCCTGATGCGTCGTTTCCTTGATCACCCGCGGACCGGCAAAGCCGATCATGCTCTTCGGCTCGGCAAGGATCACGTCGCCGAGCGAGGCGAAACTTGCCATCACGCCAGCGGTGGTCGGGTTCGTCAGCACCGTGATGTAGGGAAGCTTCGCCTGCGCATGCCGGGCCAGCGCACCACTCGTCTTCGCCATCTGCATCAGGCTGAGCATGCCTTCATACATGCGTGCTCCGCCGGAGGCGCAGATGATGATGATCGGCATCTTCTTCTTCGTCGCGAGCTCGATGGCTCGGGTGATTTTTTCGCCGACCACGGAGCCCATCGTGGCTGCCAGGAAGGTGAAATCCATCACCGCGAGCGAAACCGGGCGGCCGTCGATCTTCGCGGTGCCAGTCAGCACGGCGTCCTTCAGGCCCGTCTTCGCGCGGTATTTCCTGAGCGTTTCCTCATAGGTCGCGACGCCCTTGAACTTCAGCGGATCGACGGCGACGAGGTTCGCGTCGATCTCCTCGAAAGTGCCTTCGTCGACGATCGACGCCACGCGCTCCGCAGAGCCGATGGCAAAGTGATGCTCGCACTTCGGGCAGACGCGGAGGTTCTCCTCGAGCGCGAGATTGTGGATGACGTCGCCACAGGAGGGACACTTGGTCCAGAGCCCCTCGGGCATGTCCCGGTTTTTGCGGGTAAGAACGTTGAGGACGGGTTTGCGAAAAATGGCCATGGCAGAAATTATCCCCGCGCTACGGTGATGGCGCGAACGGAATGGGCGCCACCTTCCAACAGCACGCGCGCGCATTCGTCCAGCGTCGAGCCGGTAGTGAGCACGTCGTCCACCAGCAGAAAACTTTTATCCTTCACAGCGGCATTCTGTCGCAAAGCGAAGGCGTCGCGCAAGTTCCGCATCCGCTGCTTCCGATCGAAGTGCGTCTGCGTAATCGTGTGCCGCCGACGCACCAGCGGCCGCTCGACGCGGATTCCGACACGCTTTCCAGCCCAATCCGCCAGCGCCTCGGACTGATTGAAGCGCCGCTCGCGCTGCCGGACCGGGTGCAGCGGAACCGGCACGAGCCGCAGATCCTCGAGGTCCTCGAGGCGTTCATCCGCAAACCCCTCGACCAGCCAGTCACCGAGGACCCGCCGAAGATAAAATTCCCGGCCGTATTTGAAGCGGTGAATCAACTCCCGTGCGAGTCCCGTGGACCGCACGACCGCGACAGCACACTCGAGATGCAGCGCCTCGCCGCGGCAACTCGGGCAGGTGAAGTGATCCATCGCCCCTTCGAAAGGTCGCGAGCAAATCGGGCAACGCGGCCCGTAGATTCGCTTCACCGCGGCACCGCACGGGTCACAAAGCCAGCGCCCCGCGGGCTGTCGCAGGCCACAGCCCGCGCAATGCGTCGGATAAACGAGGTCAGCCAGCGCGGCGAGCATCGGCTGGAGCGGGCGGACGAGGCTCACGCGCGAGATACCACCAGACCAGCCCGCCGATGACAAGCAACGCAGCCAGCGGCACCAGGCCGGTGGGCACCATGCCATGCACGACGTTCGGTCCCGCCCACGGCATCCAGGCCATGGGATCCTTGCCAAAGCGAAACTTTGCAAAGACGCTGAGGATCTGTTGACCGAAAATGCAGCCGGCGTGCAGGCCAATCGCCAGCCAGAGCGATCGCGTTCGCAGGGTCGCCAGCGCGAAAATGACCCCGAGCACGAAGAGCGAAACGCCGCCGGAAAGGGCGAGCACCGCCCCACCGGAATTCGAGAAGGCATGCGAGAGCACATCGAAGCCGCTGCCCCAGGTCACGTCCGTCACGTCATAGCGAGAGTCGATGAAATGCACCGCCGCAAAGACGAGCGAAATTCCGATCACGCCAACGCCCCGACCAAACGATCGCACGGCCAGCCCGAGGAGCACTCCGCGAAACAGGAACTCCTCGAGCACCGGCACCACGGCCGCCGTCGCAACCACCGCCGGGATCTTCTTCCAGAGAATCTCTTCGCGGATCCGCCAAATGTCCGCCGTGAGATAAAACACCGCCAGCAACGCGAGCGGCCCGGCGACCAGCGCGAGTCCGGCGCGCAGATGCACCCACGCCCGCGCATTCCGTTCGAGGCCGAGTTCCGAGAATCTCCGGACATGCATCCAGCGCAGCACCGGCCAGAGCAACGCCAGTGCCACGATCAGCGCCGTCCGCGAGAAGAATCTGCGGAACGGCACCGTCTCCATCAGCGGATGGAGCGCCCAGTAAATGGGTGGCGAGAGCAGAGCCGCAAGCAGCACGACCGCCGCGACATAGAGGAAAAGTTTCGCCAAAGGATTCACGCGCCGAAACTTAGCAGCTAGTTTTTGCCTCGAAATGCTTTTCTCGGACGACACGGCGGCGCTGATTTCGGCGGACCGCGCTCATAGCTGGCACCCCTTCACCCAGATGCGCGCCTGGTGCGATCCCGCGCACGAACCGCTCGTGCTCGTCGAGGGCGATGGCGCCATTCTCCGCGACAGCCGCGGCCGCGAATACCTCGACGGCAATTCCTCGATCTGGACGAACCTCCACGGCCACAACCACCCGAAGCTCAATGCCGCTATTCGCGCGCAGCTCGATCGCGTCGCCCACGTCTCGTTTCTCGGCACCACAAACGCCCCCGCCACGCGGCTTGCCGAGCGGCTCTGCGCCCTCTTCCCGCCGAACACGCTCACCCGCGCGTTCTTTTCGGACAACGGCTCCACCGCCATCGAAGTCGCCCTCAAGATGGCCGTTCAATACTGGCAGCTCGCCGGTCGCCCCGAGCGCCGGCGCTTCGTCGCGTTCGATCGCGCCTATCACGGAGACACCGCCGGGGCGTCGAGCGTCGGCGGCATCGCCGGCTTTCACGGCCGCTTCGAGGCGATGCATTTTCCGGTCGAGCGCGTCTCGTCGCTCGAGGATCTCGCGGCGATTCCCGATCCCGCAAACGTCGCCGCAGTCGTCATCGAGCCGCTCGTGCAGGGCGCCGCGGGCATTCGCTGCTGGCCGACCGGCATGCTTCGCGAGCTGAGCGCGTGGTGCGACATTCACGGCATCTTCCTCATTCTCGACGAGGTCCTGACGGGCTTTGGCCGCACGGGCACGATGTTCGCCTGCGAGCAGGAACGCGTGTTCCCCGACTTCCTTTGCCTCGCCAAGGGCCTCTCCGGCGGCTATTTGCCGCTCGCCGTCACGCTCACAACGGAGCGCGTTTTCGAGAAATTTCTCGGCGACGTCGCGGAGCAGAAGACGCTCTACTACGGCCACAGCTTCACCGGAAATCCCCTCGGCTGCGCGGCTGCGCTGGCAAACCTCGCCATCTTCGAGGAGGAAGACGTGCTCCGAAATCTCCAGCCGAAGATTGCGCATTTGCGCGGCCTCCTCGCCAGCCTTTCGTCGCATCCCCGCGTGCGCGAGGTGCGCCAGTGCGGGTTCATTGCCGGCATCGAAATCGGGCCGGACAAAACGAGCGCTTATCCGTGGACCGAACTCCGCGGCGCGAAGGTCTGCGATGCCGCCCGTGCGCACGGCCTGCTCACCCGCCCCGTGCTCGACACGATTGTGCTGATGCCGCCGTATTGCGTGACGACCGCGCAGCTCGATGGCGCGGTCGCCGCGATTCGGCGTGCGATCGACGAAGTCTGCGGTTAGTCTCCGCTCGAGCTGCCGCCACCGTCGAGCGGGGTGGTGCCCTGGTCGAAGGCCAGCGGCAACGTCACCTGCGGCGCGTCCTTGAGCGTCATCGACAGGATGATGCCGTAATCCCGCTGGTTCTGGTTGTTGTCCGAGCTGTTGCCCTTGTTGTTGCGGACCTCTCCGCCGAAGGAAACGATCCACGACGTCAGATCGCGGTGGATAAGATACCGCTGGAGGAGGACCTGGTCATCCTCGGCCTCGATGGTGGCCTGCGCACTCACGCCCCAGTTCGACGTGATCTGATAGTAGATGTAACCGGAGATCTGGTTGCTGTCCTGAAAGAAGGGATTGTCCTTGATGTAGCGGTCGCTGATCTGGAACAGCACGTCGCGCCACGGCATGAAGAGAATCGACGTATTCACGTCGTAGAAGCCGTCGTCGGTAATCGGCACCTGAGCGTCCAGGCGGAGCGTCGCCCAGTTCAGCGGGCGGAATTCGATGCGGTTCACCGAATTCGAGATCGTGCCGTTGCCGTCATCGACGTAGGGATTCTTCAGGTTCACGTCGAAGAACGAGTCGACGACGAACCACTCGTAGTTGTCGTCACCACGACGGGTCGTGAGACGATTTCGAACGCCGAGGCGCAGAATGCTCCAGTCGTCGATCGAATCGATCGCGACAAACTGCGGAAAGTCGAGCGGCAGCGGCTCCGTGGCAGGCACGACGCGGTCGAACTGGAGGATGTCATCGCGGCTCTTCCCGGCGTTGTAGACGTAGGAGTAGTTGAAATACGGCTGCATCGTGTGCAGCACGCCATCCAGGCCGAGCAGCCGCGACTGGATGTTCTCGTATTTCTTGGAGAGCTTGAACGACCCCTCGAAGCCGAAGTTCACCACCGGTCGGAACGTGCTGCCGCCGCTCTGGAGCTCGGCGCCATTGAGCGTGCCGTTCTCGATCGAGTTCGCAAGATCCTCCGACGACTGCGCGTTGGCGAGACGGGTCTGCTGGCTCGTGGTGAGCGCATTGATCTTCGACTGAAGCTTCGCCCGAGTGACCGGGTCGGCGCTGGCGTCGAGCTGGCTCTGCAGGGTGGAAATCATCGCACCCGTCTGCTGGGCGGCGATGCGGTTGTTCTGCGCCTGTTCGGTGAGATTGGCGATGCGCTGCTGCTGCGCGTCGCTCAGGGCGGCAATCGTGCGACCCGTCTTGCTGTAGAACGTGCCGCGAACGCCGACCTTGGGAATGAGCGAGAGCCAGCCGAAATAGGTCTTTGGAAAAGAAATCTGGTGGAAGGTGTCGAAACGCGTGGCGTCGTAGTCGGGGAAGATCGAGTTCGTCTCGAACGCGCGGCGGTAGTAGCCGAGCGAGTTCGTGCCATCGTAATAGATCGGCGAATCGAAGATGCGGTGCTGCTTGAAGTCCAGGTCGAGCTCGGGCAGGCGCTCGGTGGTCTGGTAAAAGTCATTCATCTGGAACCGCGTGAGCAGGGTGAGCGTGTAGAACTCGTCCCACTTCGTGAGCGAGAGGAAGTTGTCCGGCTGCGGGTTCGTCGTGAACTCGTTCGGGAAGTAATCCTCGAGGAAATCGAAGTCGCTGAGCTTGTTGAGGTCCGCGGTGAAATAGATGTCGTCCGTGAGGAACAGGCGATCCTGAAAGCTGATGCGGTAGCGGTCGTGGTCGCCCGATTCGGCGCGCTCGCCCGGGGCCAGCCGGTAGCTCGGATCGATGTCGTAGGCGTAATACGTCTTCAGCGTGCCGTAGCTCGTGTCGTTCTTGCCAAAATCCCACTTGGCGTCGAGGCCCGTGCCGAAGCCCAGTTCCGTGCGATAGTCGGCCTTCGCCGTGGCAATGACGTTGCCGCCCGTGCCAACGGGGAAATTGTAACCCGTGAGCATGTAATAGCCCCAGTTGGAATCGTAACCGGGGCGCAGCTCAAAGCCGGTATTGTTCGTGTAGGCGAAGAGATACGGGAACCAGAAGACCGGGAGCTGGCCGATGTAGAGCGTGGAATTCGAGAAGATCACGCGGCTGTCCGGATAGATCCGCACCGAGCGCGCGCGCACGTGGAAGCCCGGCTCGGACGAGTCGTCCGTCGTAAGATCCGCATTGCGCACGTTGAACTGGTGCAGCGACGGCGCCTGGATGCTCATCGCCTTGAATTTGAGCGGCGAATACTGCCCCTTGAACTCGAGCGCGCGGACCTGCTTGCTCTCGAGATTGTAGAGCGCACGCTGGCCGGTGAAGACGTTGTCCTGCGAGTAGATGCGAACGTCGCCGATCAGCAGCACGTCGCGGGTGTCCGCATTATATTCCGCATAATCGCTGTAGATGCTGATGTCCTGATAGTGAATCTGGACACCGTTCTCAGCGATGGCGACGCCGTTCTCGAAACGCGTCTCACCGATCGTGTCATCGACCTTGATGTCGACCGGAACGTCGCCAAAATTCCCAAATTGCGCCCACCCGCAAACCGGCAGCAACAACGCAAAGACTGGGACCAACCACGACAACTTCCTCATGCAGATTCGCGAGGCTAGAGCGGGCAAAAGTGTGGGCAAGGTAAAAATACCTCGGGCTAGTCGCCGTAGCCGTTTGGATTTTTCACGTGCCACGCCCACGCGCTCTCGATGATGCGACGGATGTCCTGATGCTTCGGCTCCCAGCCAAGCTCGCGGCGGATTTTATCCGATCCGGCGATGAGGCGGGGCGGGTCGCCGGCGCGACGCGGGCGCTCGATGACCGGAATTTCCCTGCCGGTGACGGCGACACACGTGTCGATGATTTCCTTCACCGAGGTGCCGCCTCCCGTGCCGAGGTTGTAGAACGCGCTCTGCGGGGCCTCGAGGGCCAGCATGTGGGCCGCCGCGAGGTCGAAAATATGAATGTAGTCGCGGATGCAGGTGCCATCCGGCGTCTCGTAGTCGGTGCCATAGATTTCGGCCGCCGGCTTCTGGCCGAGCGCGACCTTGAGGACGTTCGGGATGAGATGCGTCTCGATGCGGTGGTCTTCGCCGAATTTCTCGGAGGCGCCGGCGGCATTGAAATAACGCAGGGCGACAAAAACGAGGCCGTGGATTTCCGAATACCAGCGGAGGATTTTTTCGAAGAGGAGCTTCGACTCGCCGTAGGGATTGATCGGCTTCTGCGGCAGGGACTCGTCGATCGGCACGCTCTCGGGAATGCCGAAGGTGGCGCAGGTGGAGGAGAAGACGAGGCGCTTCACGCCGGCCTCCATCATGGCGTGGAGAAGATTCAGGCCATTGCAGACGTTGTTGCGGAAATACTTTTCGGGATTCGTCATCGACTCGCCGACGAGGGCGTTCGCCGCGAAGTGCATCACCGCGTCGGGCTTGTATTCATCGAACGCGAGCTTGATGACCGAGGGATCCGCGAGATCGCCCTGGAAGAAGCGGGCGCGGCTGTCGATCGCCTTGCGGTGCCCTTCGGACAGATTGTCGAAAACTCCGACCTTGTGTCCCGCGTCGAGCAACTGCTCGACGCAAATACTGCCGATATAACCCGCACCACCAACGACCAGAATTCTGCTCATGCAGAGTGGAGCGTATCGAGAGTCGCCGACGGGATTCAAGCGCGACGTGCCGGAACTGGCGAGCACCGGCGGAATTTCCGCCGGCGCCGAGAAAGAGACGCGGAATCAGGCCGATTCCTGCGCGACGAGCGAGGCAACCATCGAGCGGATGTGGCGCATCTTCCCGCGCTCCTGAAGGATGCGCAGACTGCGCTCCGGTGAACCCCATTCAAGAATCTCGATGGTGACGTGACGGACGCCCCAGCGATCCACTTGGGCGTCGCTGGTCTTGTAAAGGTCGATCGTGCCTGTGCCCACGAGGGCGCTGCCGTAGTCGTCGACAATGTATTCGCGGCCGGTCTCGACGATGCGGAAGCGAGTGCCGACCGGATAGCGGGACCAATCCGCGGCCGCGCTGGTGATGGCGCCGGTCTTCAGCGGAGTGCCAAGGGCGTTCTTCGCGCCGTAGTTGCCATTATCGGCGATACTCGCGGAGTAGGCGGTCGTTTTCACCCCTTCGATGCGGGGACCGGAAAACGTGCGGGAAGTGGAGGCGGAAACCGGACGCGAAAGCAGACCGGCAAAGGTTGCGAGGATAAAAACAGTAATGGAAGCGGCCAGCGCTTTTCGTTGGATCATGCGTATTATCAGTGAGTTCCCGAATTTCGGGAGCGGCGACGTTACGCGGCAACCTCTCGAGCGCAACCCCTTTTTATCAGCCTCGGCAGTCGACACCCGCCCGCGGAGGCCCATTTTCTGGGTAAAAGCGCGCCGCGCCAGTGGTGAAAAAAATTCTCAAAAAATTGACGAACAGCGTTCCGGCAACTACCTCGGAGCAATGAAACTCTGGGAAATCCGGTCCATCGTCCTTGCGGCGGCATTCTTCGCAACCGGACTACCGCTCGAGGCGAAAGGCACCTCGCAGGAAACGTCCGCGGCCATGCAGACCCTCGCGAATTTCCCCGCCCTCCAGCGCCTGGGCGCGAAATCGAAGCCCACCGCGCTTCGGACCTGGCTGCGCAAGGTCGCGGCGGAATATCGCGAAGCCGGCTACGGCGAGTTTTCCCGGGAGCTGGCGAAGGCCGGATCGCTGGTCACGCTGTTCGGAAATCCGCGAAGCGACGCCCGGCCCGGCACCCTGAAAGAGGCCCGCGCCACCGTGCGCCATCTGCGAGCCGCTCTCGCGAGGAATCCACGGATCCTTCTCCCCGAGACCACCGGCGAAAAGATTCCCGATTACCTCGGGCTCGCCGCTGCCTTCACGAAAAACGCCGGCCGCGCCCTCCAAAACCTCGCCGACGGCCAGAACGTCGCAAACACGCTGCGCCGGAAGATCAAACC
>DATCRI010000013.1 GCA_036569045.1 Chthoniobacterales bacterium
ACGCGATAGTTGCGGTTGGTGATCCCGCCGCTCAGGGGGACGACTTCCACGGCGCTTCCCGGCGCCAGTCGCTCGCGGACCAGATTGCGAACGGCGGTGGCGTGGTTCATGCATTCACCCGGCGACGCTCCGGGTCGTAAAACGGCAGTTGGACGACGCGGGCCGGCAGGCGCTTTTGGTAGCCGTCGAGGCGGCCGACCTCGAGTTCGGTGCCGGGCGCGCGGGAATCGATGAAAACGCGGGCGAGGGCGAGATTCTTGCGGAGAATCGGCGAACGCATGGCGCTGGTGACCACGCCGACGTGGGCGCGGCCCGCAAAGACGCCGTCACCGTGCGCGACGGGTTCGTTTCCCTCGATCTCGAGGCCGACGAGCGCGCGCTGCTGGCCGGCCTTGCACCGTTCGAGCGCGGCGCGGCCGAGGAAATCCTCGTCTTTGTTCTTCAGGTCGACAGCGAAGCCGATGCCGGCCTCGATCGGGTCGACCTCGCTGGAAAACTCGTGGCCGGCAAAGATGAGGCCGGCCTCGATGCGGAGCATGTCGAGCGCCTCGAGGCCGAGCGGGAGGAGTCCACACGGCGCTCCGGCGGCGAGGATCGCATCCCAGACGACGACGGCGTCCTTCGGGTGGCACCAGATTTCGTAGCCGAGCTCGCCGGTGTAGCCGGTGCGCGAAACGATGACGGGAATGCCGAGCGCGCCGCCGAATCGTCCGATGGTGAAGCGGAAGCGGGCGAGCTCCTCGATGCGCGGCTGGAGGGGCGGGGCCCAGAGCACATCGGCGAGGATTTCGCAGCTGAGCGGGCCCTGGAGGGCGAGGTTGTGGAGCTGGTCGGTCGAGGTTTTGACGAAGACGCGGAGGTTGTGTGCGGCAGCCTGTTTGCGGAGCCACTCGCCGGCGTATTCGTCGCCGCCAATCCAGCGGAAGTTTTCCCGACCGAGGCGGAAGACGGTGCCGTCGTCGAGCATGCCGCCGGACTCGAAGCAGATCGCGGCGTAGGCGATCTGGCCGATGGCGAGGCGGCGGACGTCACGCGTGAGGCAGAGTTGCAGGAGATTCTCGGCGTCGGGACCGGTGACCTCCCACTTCCGCAGCGCGGAGAGGTCCATGAGCGCGGCCTTCTCGCGGCAGGCGTAGTATTCCGCGATGGCGCCGTGGCCGGTGTAGCTGGCGGGAAGCCAGTAGCCGCGATACTCGACGAAGTGCCGGGTGAGCGCGGAGGTGCGCGGGTGGAAGGCGGTCTCCTTCGTGAGGCGGGCGTCCTTCTCGCCGTTCATGCGGAAGGCGCTGGCGCGGGGAAAATTCTCACTGGCGGCGTAGAGGCGCACGTGGATGTCGGTTGGCTCCCAGCCGTTCGCGGGGTCGATATCGTCGGCGCAGGACGAAGTGGCGCAGAGGAGATCGCGCTTCGCCCGGAGCAGCACGTAATCGCCGGCACGGGACCACGGCTCGTCCATGTGGAGCGAGCCCGCGGCGTCGATCCAGGTGTTGAAGAAGAAATTGATCGCCGGCCAGCCGGCGCGCGGCGCGATGCCGTGCGGGGCGAGCACGGCGTTGAAATTGTCGGTGCAGTTCGAGTGGCCGGGGTAGCCCTGGTCTTCATAATATTTCGCGGTGCAGGCCAGCGAGAAGGTGTCGTGCCGGCCGACGGTGTCCTGCACGACCTCGACGAGCGGTTGGAAATCCTGATCGAAGAATGTGGCGAACAACCCCGGCCCGGGGCAGCTCGCGCCCATGAGCGTGCGCGTGGCGGTGGCGTCGAGGCCGCGCTCCACGCCGGCGGCGAGCCACTCGGCATCGAAGGCGAGGAAGTCGGAGCACTGGCGGCCGGCGACATCGAGAATCTGAATGTATTCCCCGGCACGCACGACGAACGCCTCGGCCGTGGCGGCGCGAACGCGGATCTCGTGGATCGGCTCGGCGAGCGGAGCGGGCAGAGATTCGCCCGCGCCGGTCACGCGCACGGCGAGGTAGGTCGGCGGGATGCCGCCCTCGACGGGCATCGGCGCGCCGGGCGCCTCGAGGACAAGACTGGTGTCGCTCGAGACCTCGAGGCGCGTGGAAAATCCGGCGACGTGGTCTTCATCGAAAAGCGACGTGACGGCCGCCTCCCTTGCCCAGCGTGCTTCGCATCGTTGTCCGCCCTCGGGATCCGTGACTTCCAGGATCTGGCCGGCTCGCAGGGTGAGCGCAATCGAGCCGCCCCCCGGCACTCGGAGGTCCGGCGACGACGCCCTGGGGGCGAATGTGAGGGGCCTGGGCATGCGGCTTCGAATTCGCTCCGGAGCGCGGCCGGAAGGCGGTCGATTCTGGAAAAGCATGCGCCATGCCACAACTCGGGGAGGAAGGGCGGTTGAGAAACTCTCGTATCATGGCATGCAACGTGCTGAGTGGGGGGCCTTGGGCGATTCGCCCTTCATCCGAAAACAGGAACTTAACAAAGGGAGATATTCATGGAACCAGATGCCGTAAAATTCCTCGGGACGTTCGTCTCGGAGCAGTTCTACTTTATCATGTCGGTCTTGATGTTGCTCATTCACGTGGGCTTTCTTGCCTACGAAGGTGGAGCGGCGCGGACGAAGAACGTGCTCGCGACCATGGTGAAAAACCTTCTCACCCTCGCCTCCGTGGGAATCACCTTCTACCTCTTCGGATGGTGGGTCTATAATGCCTTCCCTTTCTGGCCCGTCACGGGACCGGCGTTGGGGCCATGGACCGATCCCGCGACGCTGCCTGACACGATCAAGACCGCGTTTACTTCCTATGTGGTCACTTCCTATCCATGGGCTGAGAACCTGGGTGTCCACATCGGGGATCATCTCACGGGCGTTTTCTGGTTCGCTTTCGCCCTCTTTGCGATGACGACCGCGTCGATCCTTTCCGGCGCGCTCATCGAGCGGGTGAAGCTTGGCGCCTACCTCTTCCTCTCGATCTGTCTCGGCAGCTTCCTGTGGGTGATCGCGGCCTCCTGGGGATGGAACTACTACGGCTGGCTCACGACCAAGCTCGGCTACCATGACTACGGATGCTCGGGCGTGGTGCACGGAGTCTCCGGATTCTTCACCCTCGGCGTGATCATGGTCCTCGGGCCGCGCATCGGGAAATTCGTCAACGGCAAGGCCCGCGCCATCCTTCCCCATAACCTGCCGCTTACGATGGTCGGCCTCATGCTGATCTTCGTCGGCTTTTACGCCTTCCTCGGCGCCTGCGCGATCATGCTGCCCGGCTACAAGGGCATCACGACGATTTACGGCACGCCGATGACTCTCGCCTCGCTGGGCGTGAATACCACGCTTGCCCTCGCGGGTGGCCTGATCGGCGCCTACATTTCGTCGAAGGGGGATCCGTTCTTCACGATTTCCGGTGGCCTCGTCGGCATCATCGGCTGCAGCGCGGGCATCGACCTCTATCATCCGTCGCTCTGCATCATCCTCGCCTTCGTGGTGGCTTTCTGCATGCCGAAGATCGCGATATTCATCGAGAAAATGGGCATCGATGACCCGGTCGGCGCGGTGGCGGTCCATGGGTTCGGCGGCCTCTTCGGGGTGCTGGCCTTCGGAGTTTTTGGCGGAGGATACGTCCAGGGCGAGGGCTATCCCGCCACGAACTTCACGGCCCAGCTCATCGGCGCGGTGATCATGTGCGTTGGCCTTGGCTTCATTCCCGGATTCGGTCTGGCGTTCCTGCTGAACAAGTTCGGCCTGCTTCGTGAAAGCGCCGAGGCCGAAATGCGTGGCCTTGATCTTTCCGATCTGGGGATCGAGGCCTATCCGGAGACCCTTGGTAGCTCGATCTCGAGCGCCGATTCAAACGCTCCGGCCCCGGCCATGGCTCCTGCCATGGCCCCGAAACTCGCCGACGGCGCCGTCTAACCTCACCTCTTCCAACACCAACAGAATTCCATGAAATCGAGTCCAATCGAGACATTCGCCGAACTCAGCTCGGCCACGGGGGCCATTCACACCTTCGCCGGGTCGCCGATGTTCATCTACATCAGTATCGGCCTGGTTGCCGTGATCTGTGCGCTTCTGGTCGTGAAATCCTACATGACCAGGCACTGATCATTGCCCGATCCTTTGAAGCGCCCGGTCGGTCCCATCCCGACCGGGCGTATTTTTTTTGATAGGATCGACTTCGGAGTGTCCTTATCGTCGGCAACCCCTGTGGAATCGATCGAAGCACAAATTGGAAAAAAGATTCGCGCCATTCGCACCGAGCGCGACGTCACTCTCGACCAGCTTGCCGAAAAGGCGCGCCTCACCAAGGGCCAGCTTTCGAAGATCGAGAACGGCAAGGTCTCCTGCCCGATCTCCACGCTCATGCGCGTCGCCTCGGCGCTGGGCGTTCCCGTGGCCAGCCTCTTCGACACCGAGGACACCCAGGCCCGCGCCGTGCTGGTGAAGAAGGGCGATCGCAAACCCATCGCTGGCCGCGGGTCGAAGATCGGCCACAGCTACGAGAGCCTCGCGTTCGGACTCCCGATGGAGAAGGCCTTCGAGCCCTACCTGATGACGATCGAGGAGAAGAAAATCGATCCCGCCAAGAACGTCTTCAAGCACCCCGGCAACGAATTCCTCTTCCTGCTGGAAGGCAAAATGGTCTATCGCCACGCGGACAAAACCTACGCGATGGAACCCGGCGACAGTCTCTATTTCGACGGCTCCATCGAGCACGGCCCCGTCTCCGTGAGCGGCACGCCGGTGCGCTTCCTCAGCATCATCAGCAACGGTTAGCTGCTCGCCGGCGCGAGCGGGCGGGTCGTTCACCCATGAGGTGAATCGGCGGGTCTCGTTAGATGCGCGTCAAACGAGGATTGCGCTACGTTCCGGGGATCCAGCTCGTGCCGGCGAGCGGCACCTTCGCCATCGCGGCGGCCTCGATCGTGAGGGCGGCGAGGTCCTCGGGCTCGAGATTGTGGACGTGGCTCTTGCCGCAGGCGCGAGCAAGGGTCTGCGTCTCAAGCGTGAGGACGCGGAGGTAGTTCGCGAGCCGGCGGCCGCCCGCGACGGGGTCGAGGCGGG
>DATCRI010000014.1 GCA_036569045.1 Chthoniobacterales bacterium
CCGCCGAGGGGGTCGACGAGGTTGTGCTCGACGTGACGGATGCCGGCTCCATCGAAGCCGCGCGCCAGCGGATTTCCCGCGAAACCGGCGCCGCCGGGCTCCGGGCCATTATCAACAACGCGGGCGTGGGCAACGTCATGCCGCTGGAGTTCACGCCGCCGGCGCGGTTTCGCCAGGCCTTCGAAGTCAATGTCTTCGGCGTCGTCGCGGTGACGCAGGCCTTCCTGCCGCTCGTGCACCGGGGGCGGGGCCGCATCGTGAACATCGGGTCCGTCGGCGGGATGATCACCATTCCCTTTGGGGCCGCGCTCACGGCGTCGAAGCACGCGATCGAGGCGATCAGCGATGCGCTGCGGCTCGAGCTCCACGCGGCGGGAATTTTTGTGACGTGCATCCAGCCGGCCTCGATCGACTCCGGCTCCGCCGAAAAACTGGCTGCGGCCACCGAGTCGACCATCGCCGCCCTGCCGCCCGAGGGCCAGCGGCGCTATGGCTCTCAGCTTCGCAAGTTTACCGAGGCCATGCTGAAATCGGAACAGGAAGGGAGCCCGCCGGAAGTCGTGGCGGAGGCGGTGCTGGCCGTCCTGAGGGCGAAGAAACCGCCGGCGCGCAAGCTGGTCGGCAAGGACGGCCGACTGCTGAAGATGCTTGCCCGCGATGTGCCGGATGCCGCTCGCGATGCGCTGCTGCGGAAGCTTTTCCTCGGGAGCCCGGCTTTTGGCTCCGACCCGGGCTGCTAGCGGCGGGAGCCCGGGCGCGAAGGCTCGATCAGCGCACCCGACGGCCGACTTTTTCGTCCCAGTGGAGCGGCTTGTCGCTCTTCGGCAGCGGGGCGTCGGGCGTGTCGGCGATCGTGACGCCGGATTTCCAGTCGGGCGGGCAGATCGCGATATATCGTGCGTAGCCACCCGTGCCACCGGCAAATTTCGGGTAGCCGATCGCGACGAGCGCGCCGGTCTCGGGGACCTTGTCGAGATTCGCGACTCCTTCGGCCTGCGCGTAGCCGTGGTGCATGAGCCAGTGCTCGCCCTCGAGCGTCGGCGTGCTGTCGGTATCGAGCGGCTCGTGGCCGTGGAAGAGGATGTGCCGCTGCTCGTGGAGGAATTTCAGGGCTGCGAGGCTCACGCCAGGAAACTGGGGGAGCGTGGCGAGCGCGGGATCGGGCCAGCGCTTCGACCAGTCGGACCGCACGAAGACGACGGAGCCCTCCGGGATGCGGCCATTGCGCTTCTCCCACGCCTCGATATCGGCGACCTGCAGGGCGTAGTTCGGGTCGGCCTTCACCTGCTCGACGATCGAAATGACGGCGAGCGGGCGCACGGCAAACGTCGGCGGCAGCTCGTCGATGGCAGGGTATTCCGGCGCCCAGTGCGCGGGCGGGTCGAGCTGCGTGCCGAGTTGATCGGTGGCGAGCGAGTAGGCCGTCGCGACGAAGCCGTCGGTCGCGTAGGCGTAGGGCTTGCCGGTCTTCGGGTCGACGGTCTGCGCGAACCGGGCCGGCCCGAAGCCAGTCCAGACGGGAATCGTCGGCGTGATCGTATGCGTGAGGTCGACGTATTTCGCCTTTTTGAGGGTGGTCTCGTAGACGCCCCAGAGACTTTGTTCCGCGCCATGAGCCGCGAGCGCGCTTCCCAGCGCCGCGATTGTCAGGATGCCAATTCGCATGTCCTGTGCCATACTCCCGGCCCGGCGAAGGCGGCAATCGTCAAAAAGAATCCCGGGAAACGATGTCCGGATGACGCTCCCTCGTTCGTCGTCATTTCAAAACCTCATGAGCACGATCCGAGTCCTTGTCGGCACCCGCAAGGGAGCATTTCTCCTCACGTCCGATGGCCAGCGCGAGCGGTGGGAGGTGAGCGGGCCGCATTTCGCCGGCTGGGAGATCTATCACCTCAAGGGATCGCCGGTGGATCCCAATCGCCTCTACGCCTCGGTTTCCAGCGGGTGGTTCGGGCAGGTGATCCAGCGCTCCGACGACGGTGGCGCCACGTGGGCGCCGGTCGGAAACGCGTTTCTCTACGACGGCGTGCCCGGCACGCATCAATGGTATGACGGCACGCAGCATCCGTGGGAATTCAAGCGCGTCTGGCATCTCGAGCCCTCGTTCACCGATCCGGACCATGTCTACGCCGGGGTGGAGGATGCCGCGCTTTTCGAGTCGAAGGACGGCGGCGCGACCTGGACCGAGCTCTCCGGCCTGCGCCAGCACGATACCGGCCCGCTCTGGCAGCCGGGAGCCGGCGGGATGTGTCTGCACACGATCCTGCTCGACCCCGTGAACGCCGGCCGGATGTTCGTTGCGATCTCGGCGGCGGGTGCATTCCGCAGCGACGATTTCGGAAAAACGTGGCGACCGATCAACAAGGGGCTCGTCTCGAATTTCATGCCGAATCCTACCGGGGAGGTCGGTCATTGCGTGCACCATATCGCGTTTCACAAGGCGAATCCGGAGACGCTCTTCATGCAGAAGCACTGGGACGTGATGCGCAGTGATGACGGTGGCAACAACTGGCGCGAGGTGAGCGGCAACCTGCCGACGGACTTCGGCTTCCCGATCGACGTGAATGCGAACGAGCCCGAGACGATCTACGTGGTGCCGATCAAGAGCGACTCCGAGCATTTTCCAATCGACGGGGCGTTGCAGGTCTGGCGCAGCCGCACGGGCGGCGGGGAGTGGGAGGCGCTCACGAAGGGGCTGCCGCAGCGGGATTGTTACGTGAACGTTCTGCGTGACGCGATGGCGGTGGATGCGCTCGATCCCTGCGGGGTGTATTTCGGCACGACCGGCGGCCAGGTCTATTGCTCCGCCGACGCGGGCGATTCCTGGAATGCCATCGTGCGCGATCTGCCGGCGGTGCTGTCGGTGGAAGTGCAGACGGTGCCATGATCCGGGTCGTCCTGCCGGCCCATCTGCGCACGCTGGCCCGAGTCGACGGCGATGTGGAGCTCGAGGTCGGAGCGCCGGTGACGATCCGCTCGGTGCTCGACGCGCTCGAGATGAAGTATCCGATGCTGCGGGGGGCGATTCGCGACCACGGCACGCTCAAGCGCCGGGCGTTTGTGCGCTTCTTTGCGTGCCAGCAGGATCTCTCGCACGATTCCGTCGACGCTCCGCTCCCGGACATCGTCGCGAGTGGCGCGGAACCGTTCGTCGTGCTCGGCGCGATCGCCGGCGGCTAGCTCGCGAGACCGCGCTATGCGCTGGCGCGGGAGGGCGGGGCATGCGATATCCTCTCGCTCTCGAAAATGGACGCGAAACTCGCCCTGCGACGGTCCTTGCGCGACCAGCCGACGCGCTGGGGCGCGGCCGTTTTCCTGGCGAAGGCGACCATGCTCCGGTGGAAGCGGGCGCTGGCCGAGCCTCCGGGGCGCCGTCCTCGCCGGCTCGCGCGCCAGCCATTGTCGCCGGATTTTCACCTCCTGGCGGAATCCCGCTCCCCGCTGTATGCCCAGATCTCTGCGGCCGAGTGGGCGTTGCAGGCGGGGAAGGTGCAGAATCTGCGACTGGCCGCCCGCGCGCTGGATGGCCTCGTCGTCCCGGCGGGCGAGGTGTTCAGCTTCTGGGCGAATGTGGGGCGCGCGACGCGGCGGCGGGGATTCGTCAATGGGCGCGAGCTGCGGGAGGGCTGCGTGATTCCCAATATCGGCGGCGGCCTTTGCCAGCTTTCGAATGCGCTCCACGACGTCGCGCTGCAGGCCGGGCTCGAGATCGTCGAGCGGCACGCCCACACCCGGCAGGTTTCGGACAGTCGGTTCGCCGGCCGCGATGCCACGGTCTTCTGGAATTACGTCGACCTGCGTTTCCGGGCGAAGGAGGACACCCGGATTGCGGCGGAATTGTCGGCCGATGAATTGATCGTGCGGCTTGCCTCGGCGACCGGCCTGCCGTCGGCGCGAGAGATTGCGCCCGGATGCGCGACGGGCCTGCGGGCGGCGGAGAGCTGCGAGACCTGCGGCAGGGCCGATTGTTTTCGGCACGCGGAGGCCGTGTCGCTGCCCCGCACCCATGGGGACGCCTGGGTGGTCGATGCGTGGATGCCCGAGCACGACGGCTGGATGTGCGCCCATCGCCAGCCGGCGGATCACCTGTTGCTGCCGATGGATGGTCGCCGGCTTGGGCTCCGCGCCTATCGCTGGTTGAGCGAGGGTTTCGCAGCCGTGCACCAGGCGCCGTTTACGGTGCTTCGGCGGTCGATCACATCCCGTCGGCTGGCGAGCCAGGGAGCGACGCGGCAGCGCGCTTTGCTCGCGATGGACGAGGCGATGGCGATCGCGCTGGCCCGCCGGATTCCGCCGCTCGCGCCGCATCTCACGATCAGCCAGAATCTCCTGCCCTTCCTCTGGCGCGACGGCTGGCTCGGGGGCCGGACATTCGACGTGCTGATGACGCGTCTGCCGCTGCACGAAATGGAGGCGCGGCTCGATCGGGCCGCCCTCGCTCGTCCGGAAAGTCCGACACTCGCCGACTTTCGAGCCCCGGCCGAAATCGTGGAATGGGAACGCCGGGCTCTCGCCGCCGCCCGGGCCTGGGTGACGCCGCACGCGGCCATCGCCACGCTCGCCGGTTCGCGCGCTCGCCCTGTGGACTGGGAAATGCCCGCCGTGTCGATCGCCCGTCGGGGCACGGAGATCGTGTTTCCTGTGAGCACCCTCGCACGCAAGGGCGCCTGCGAATTGCGCGAGGCGCTCCTCGCTCTCGAGCTGCCGCTCCGGCTTGTCGGGCCCGTGATCGAAGGGGAGGATTTCTGGCGCGACGTTCGCCTGTCCCATTCGGAAGGCGATTGGCTGGACGGCGCGGCCGCGGTGGTGCTTCCGGCATGGATCGAACATCAACCGCGGCGCTTGCTGCGGGCGCTCGCGGCGGGTGTGCCGGTGATTGCCAGCGAGGCGTGCGGGCTGACGCCGAGGCCGGGACTGACGATCGTGCCGACCGGCGATGTCGAGGCGCTGCGAATCGCGCTGGAGGCGATCGCGGAGCCTACGCGCCGTTCTCGATGTGCGAGATGATCCGGTCGCGACCGCTTTCCTTGGCTCGGTAAAGGCCGGCGTCCGCGAGGCGGATGACTTCCTCGGTCGTGACGAGTTCCGCGGGATCGAAATAGGCCAGCCCCATGCTGATCGTGACGGTGATGGAGTGGCCCTCGGATTCGATCGGCGTTCCGCGCACCGCCTCGCGCACGCGTTGGGCGATGTTGATGGCGTCGGTCGCCAGAGGGTCCGCAATGACGAGCAGGAATTCTTCCCCGCCCATGCGGCAGGCGAAATCGTCGTTACGAATGCTGCGAAGAATGCGGCGCGCCACTTCGCGCAGCACCTCGTCGCCGACGGAATGGCCGTAGGTGTCGTTGATCTTCTTGAAGAAATCGATGTCCAGCATCGCGATGCAGAATTTCTCGCGGCGTTGGGCGGCCACCTGATGCTGGCGGGCGAGAAATTCCTCGCCGCCGGCGCGGTTCCAGAGGCGCGTGAGCGGGTCGACGAGCACGGCCTTCTTCGCGGCGGCGAGTTCCTCGTTCATGCGTAACTGTGCGACGGCGAGTTGCTTGGATTTGATCTCCACTTCGACCATTGCGGCGAGGTCCTTGAGATCCTCCATCTGCGAGGCGGTGAGCTTGCGGGGTTCGCGATCGATCACGCAAAGGGCGCCAATCTTGTGGCCATCGGGCGAACGCACGGGCATCCCGGCGTAGAAGCGAATGCTCGGATCGCCCGTGACGAGCGGATTGTCGGCAAAGCGCTCGTCCTGGGAGGCGTCTTCGACGACAAAGGCGTCGTCCCCGAGAATGGTGTGCCCGCAGAAGGAGACTTCGCGCGAGGTCTCGGTCCCGTTCAGTCCCTGGACGGATTTGAACCACTGGCGGCCGCCGTCGACCATCGTGATGGCCGCGATGGGCACGCCGATCAATCGGGACGCGAGCCGGGTGACGCGCTCGAACCGCTCCTCGATCGCGGTTTCCAGGATGTTCAGGGACTCGAGGGATTTCTGGCGCTGGGCCTCGTCGGGCGGAAGGTCAGGAGCTTTCAAGACAACAGATTCGCGGTGCAAGAATCGTAGCACGCCCTCGCGGGGTTGCGCGACTTTTTGCGAGAGAGCCCGGTGGCGGAATCTCCGGGCAGGCTGGTGAACGTGCGGCTTTAGTGGCCGAGGGCGAGCCAGGTGATCTCGACACCGTAGACCCGCGTTTCGCGCCAGGTCGTCACCGCGAGGGTGAAGCCGGTGGGTGTGACCTGCGTGACGGCCACGCTCACGCGGGCGCTGTCGCGCTGGTCGATGTCGAAGCCCGCGAGCGAGGCCTGCACCAGCGGCGCGCCGGTGAAGGGCTCGGCAAACGTCACTTCGGTGACGAACGTCCGCGGGGACACGTCGTCGTTCGAGGTGGTGGCCAGATTCCAGCCCTCGGAGTTCACTCCAAGGCTGAAGGCGGACGACGCGGTTTTCCAGGGAACGATTGAGGAAGTCATGATCCGGAAATTTGGAAGTTAACGAGGCCCTCAGTATTGTTCCCGCATCGAAGTGGAAAGCAGATTCGTCCCCTGGCGGAAATTCCCGCGGATTTTCCGTTTGCTCCCCGGTTCTTCGGCCGCAAGAGTCACCCTGCCATGACGGGAATCGCCCTGCTGCGAGGCATCAATGTAAGCGGTCACCGGCCGGTGCCGATGGCTCGCCTGCGCGAAGTGCTCGAATCCGCCGGCTTGGGCGCGGTCCGCACGTATTTGCAAAGCGGGAACGTCGTTTTTACCGCCATCGGGAAACCCGACAAATCGAGACGGCTGATCGAAGCGGCGATCGAGCGCGATTTCGGCTTCCCGGTGCCGGTGATTCTCCGCGACGCCGCGGAGTGGGAGAAAATCCTCGCCGCCAATCCCTTCTTCGGGAAACCCGGCGTCGATCCTGAGGCCCTCTACGTGACCTTCCTCGACGCGCCGCCGCCCGCCGTCGCCTTGCGGAAGCTGGATGACCTCCCGGATTCGCCGGATGCGTTTCAGCGAATCGGAAACGAGATCCACCTGCACTGTCCCGGAGGCTATGGTCGCACGAAGCTGTCGAATGCCGCGTTCGAGCGAAAACTCGGTGTCGGGGCGACCACGCGAAATTGGAAAACGGTGAATGCCCTCGCGGCGATGGCGGCGGAGGGGGCGGCGTGACAGAGGAGATCCTGAGTTTCGCGACGCCGGCGGAGCTGCGGAAATGGCACGAAACTCATCATGCGCGGCCCGAGGGCTTCTGGCTGCGTCTTTTCAAGAAAGGCTCCGGCGAAAAATCGGTCTCGTATGCCGAGGCGCTCGACGAGGCGCTGTGCCATGGCTGGATCGACGGGCAGAAAAAGAGCTTCGATGCAGATTCCTGGCTGCAGAAATTTACGCCGCGTCGCCCGCGCAGCGGATGGTCACGGGTCAACACCGGCCATGCGGAGCGATTGATCGCCGCGGGCCGGATGAGTCCCGCCGGATTGGCGCAAGTGGATGCGGCAAAGGCTGATGGCCGCTGGGCCGCTGCCTACGATTCGCCGCGAAACGCCGTCCCGCCCGCGGACTTCCTTGCCGCGCTGGAAGGGGAGCCGAAAGCCAGGGCCTTCTTCGCCACTCTCAACCGCGCCAATATCTACGCGATCGTCTATCGCCTGCAGACGGCAAAACGCCCCGAAACGCGGAATCGGCGGCTCACGGCGATCGTCGAAATGCTCGCCCGAGGTGAAAAATTTCATTAGCGCGCTGCGAAAGACGCCTTTTGCCTCGATAATCAGGCAACCTGTCGCAGTTTGTGAGGTTTGCTACACGCAAATGAACTGCGAAACGCGATTTTTGAGACGTAGTCTTGAAAAAGACTTGCGGTTCCTATATGCGCCCTTATTTCTTATGGCATAATCCATCAAGTCGATTAATAGCTCCGTCACACCTATGAATGCACTGACCATGAACGAATTACCTCGTCACAGCTCCCTTCTCGAAGCCGCCAAGTCCCAGCCGGAATTTGATTCGGCAGCTTGCGATCTTTTCCTTACCGCCCTTCGCACGGGCGAGGCGGTGTCCGAGGTCGAAGGCCGTTATCTCGCGGAGCATGGCATCACTCCCGGCCGTTTTGCCGTGATGTTGCTCCTGGGCATCGACGAAAGCATCACCCGCAAGCCCTCCGAGCTCGCCGAAATGATCGGCGTGACCCGCGCGACGATGACTGGCCTGCTCGACACCCTCGAGCGTGACAATTTCGTCGGCCGCGCCATCGATCCGACCGACCGCCGCTCGATGCGTGTCGAGAGCACGCCCGCCTGCCGCGAGCTGCTCAAGAAGGTGCTGCCCGGTTATTTCCGCCTCGTCTCCGCGATTCCCGCGACTCTCACGGAGGAAGAGCGCGCCGAGTTCATCCGCATCAGCCGCAAACTCCAGGATGGCCTGCACCTCGCGGAAACGAAGTTTGTGCACCAGGCGATCGTTGGCCAGGCCGTCGCGCCGGCTACCGCGGCGTATGCCCAAGCCTAGGACCTGGCTCTCTCTCCTGATTGTCGGCGCCGTCCTGGCGGCGGTGATCGGGGGGTTGGTTCTCTTCAAGGTTGCTCAGTTCGCGAAATTCGCGAACATGAAATGGACGATGCCGCCGACAGCGGTGACGTCCATGAAACTTGTCGAGGAGGCGTGGCAGCCGACGCTGCCCGCCGTGGGCACGGTGCAGGCCGTGCAGGGCGTGATCGTCAGCACGGATCTCCCCGGCATTGTCGAAAAGATCACTTTCGAATCCGGCCAGCAGGTCAAGGCGGGCGATCCCCTCGTCAAACTCGACACGAAGCAGGAGGAAGCCCAGCTCAACTCCGCGCAGGCTCGCCTGGCGCTGGCGAAGTCGAATCTCGAGCGCCAGCAGGGCCTGCTCCAGAAGCGCGTCTCGTCGCAGTCCGATTTCGACGCCGCGCAGGCGGAGTATCGTCAGTCCGAGGCCGCCGTTGCCGAGATGAAGGCGACGATCGAGCGCAAGGTCATCCGCGCTCCCTTTACCGGGGTGCTCGGCATTCGCGAGGTCAATCTTGGCCAGTATCTCCAGAGTGGAAACGCCGTCGTTCCGCTCCAGTCGCTCGACCCGATCTACGTGAACTTCTCGCTGCCGCAGCAGAAATTGCAGGATCTTACGGTTGGCCGCGATGTGAAGGTGAAGGCCGACGGCCTGCCCGGCCAGTCGTTCACGGGTCGGATCACCTCGGTGAATTCCATCGTCGACGAGGCCACCCGCAACGTCATGGTGCAGGCCACCCTCGAGAATCCCGGCCAGATCCTGCGCCCGGGCATGTTCGTCAATGCCGAGGTCATGCTGCCGGCCAGGGAGAAGGTCATCGCGGTGCCCGTCACGGCGATCAATTACGCGCCCTACGGCGATTCGGTCTTCGTGATCGAGAGCATGAAGGACGAAAAGGACGGCCACTCCTACGACGGCGTGCGCCAGCAGATTGTCTCCCTCGGCGCCCAGCGCGGCGACCAGGTTTCCGTCGTGAAGGGATTGAAGGCCGGCGAAGAAGTCGTCACGACCGGTGGTTTCAAACTCATGCCGAAGGCCGCCGTCGAACGCAGCAACGCCACGCAGCCGGCGAATTCCGCCGCCCCCACGCCCGCCGATAGTTAGTTTTCCGCGATGAAGCTCACCGACCTGTTTGTGCGCCGGCCGGTGCTGGCCCTTGTCATCAACATTGCGATCCTCATTGCGGGATTGCAGGCCATCAAGGGCCTCGCGGTGCGCCAGTATCCGCGCAGCGACATCGCCGTCGTCAAGATTGCGACCGCCTACGTCGGCGCGAATGCCGACCTCGTTCGAGGCTTCATCACCACGCCGCTGGAGCGCTCCATCGCGAGCGCCGACGGCATCGATTACATCGAGAGCACCAGCGCGCAGGGCCTCAGCACGATCACCGTGCACCTGAAACTCAACTACGACGTCAACGCCGCGCTCACGCAGATCCAGGCGAAGGTCGCGCAGGTGCGAAACGACCTCCCGCCCGAGGCGGAGTCCTCCCAGATCACCGTCGAGCTCGCCGACAACGAGATCGCCGCGATGTATATCGGCTTTGCGTCCGACACGATGAACGCGAGCCAGATCAGCGATTATCTGCTCCGCGTCGTCCAGCCGCGCATCACCGCCATTGCCGGCGTCCAGCGCGCCGACATCCTCGGCAACCGCACCTTTGCGATGCGCATCTGGCTGAAGGCCGACAAGATGGCCGCGCTCGGCATTTCTCCCACCACCGTGCGCGAGGCGCTCACCGCGAACAACTACCTCTCCGCCCTCGGCCGCACGAAGGGCAGCATGACCGCCGTCAACCTTGTCGCGAATACCGACCTGAAGACGCCCGAGGAATTCCGCGACCTCATCGTCAAGCAGTCCGGCAACACCGTCATCCGCCTCGGCGAGATCGCCGACGTCGAACTCGGCAGCGAGAATTACGACGACGCCGTGCGCTTCGACGGCCAGACCGCCACCTTCATGGGCGTCTGGGTGCTCCCGACCGCGAACTCCCTCGACGTCATCCGGGCCGTCCGCGAGGCCCTGCCTGCCATTCGAGCCGGTCTGCCCTCCGGCCTCCGCGCCGACGTCGCCTACGACTCCACGGTCTACATCGACAGCGCGATTCACGACGTCGTCAAGACCCTCACCGAGACGCTTCTTATCGTCATCGCGGTCATCTTCCTGTTCCTCGGCTCCGTCCGCGCCGTCATCATTCCCGTCATCGCCATCCCGATTTCCCTCGTGGGCGCCTGCCTGCTGATGGCGATGTTCGGCTTCACGCTGAACCTCCTCACGCTCCTCGCGATCGTGCTCTCCGTCGGTCTCGTCGTGGACGACGCCATCGTCGTCGTGGAGAACATCGAGCGCCACCTCCACGAGGGGCAGACGCCGTTCAATGCCGCGATCTACGGCGCCCGCGAGTTGCTCGGCCCGATCATTGCGATGACGATCACCCTCGTGGTCGTCTACACGCCCGTCGCGCTGCAGGGCGGCCTCACCGGCGCGCTCTTCCGCGAGTTCGCCTTCACGCTGGCCGGCGCCGTCGTCATCTCCGGTATCGTCGCGCTCACGCTCTCGCCGATGCTCGGGTCGAAGCTCCTCAAGGCCGGCGCGAGCGACCGTGGGTTCGCCGGCGTCGTGAATCGCCGGTTCGACAGCGTCCGCCGCCTCTACTCCGGGCTCCTCACCCGCGCGATGAACTACCGCCCGGCCATCCTGCTCGTCTGGGCCGTCGTCTCGCTGCTTGCCGTCCCGTTCTTCATGTTCTCGATGACCACGCTCGCCCCCGTCGAGGACCAGGGCGTCGTCTTCGGCATCGTGCAAAGCCCCGCCGACGCCACGCTCGAGCAGACCACGCTCTTTGCCGGCAAGATCTACGACGTCTTCAAGAGCTTCCCCGAGGCCGCCAGCATCTTCGAGATCATCAATCCCGCCATGGGCTTCAGCGGCATGGTGACGAAGCCGTGGAACGAGCGAAAACGCAATACCGAGGCCATCCAGGCCGCCGCCGCGATGGAGTTCAGCAAGGTCCCCGGCGTCCGCATCATTCCCATCACGCCCGCCCCGCTGCCCGGCGGCGCGCAGTTCCCCGTCGACTTCGTCATCGGCTCCACCGCCGAGCCCAAGGTCCTGCTCGAGGTCGCGAACAAGCTCGTCCAGAAGGCCTTCGCCAGCGGTGTCTTCCAGTTCGCCGACGCCGATCTGAAATACGACCAGCCCCAGGCCGAGGTCGTCTTCGACCGCGACAAGGTCCGCGCCCAAGGCATCAATCTCTCCCAGGTCGGCGCCGACCTCTCCACCATGCTCGGCGGCAACTGGGTGAACCGCTTCAGTAACTCTGGCCTCAGCTACAAGGTCATCCCGCAGATCAAGCGCGTTGATCGCCTGAATACCGACCAACTCGGCGACATCTACGTCACCGGTCCGCAGGGCAAGCTCGTCCCGCTCTCCACCTTTGCCACCATCGAGACCACCGCCCAGCCGCGCTCGCTCAACCGCTTCCAACAGATGAATGCCGTCCGCATCCAGGGCGTCATCCCGCCCGGCGTCCCGCTCGACAGCGCGCTCAAGGTTCTCGAGGACGAAGTGAAGAACAGCCTGCCAGCCGGCTACAGCATCGACTACGCCGGCCAGTCGCGGCAGCTCCGCGTCGAGGGCAGCAAATTCCTGCCCGTCCTCATGCTCAGTTTCGTGCTCATCTACCTCGTGCTCGCCGCGCAGTTCGAGAGCTTCCGCGACCCGCTCATCATCCTCTTCGGCAGCGTCCCGCTCGCGCTTTCGGGATCGCTGATGTTCACCTTCTTCGGCTTCACCTCGATCAACATCTACAGCCAGGTCGGCCTCATCACCCTCGTCGGCCTCGTCGCCAAGAACGCCATCCTCATGGTGGAATTCGCGAACCACCTTCAGGAGCAGGGCCTCGCCAAGCTCCAGGCCATCATCGAGGCCAGCACCACCCGCCTCCGCCCGATTCTCATGACCACGGCGGCCACCATCGTCGGCCACTTCCCGCTCGTCATTGCGACGGGCCCCGGCGCCGGCGCGCGGAATTCCATCGGCATCGTGCTCTGCACCGGCATGTTCATCGGCACCGCCTTCACGCTGTTCGTCGTCCCCGCGATCTACATGCTCGTGGCCAAGAACCGCAAAAAACTGGCCCCCGAGGACGACCTCCAGGCCGCCCTCACCCCCGCCCCCGTTCACTGAGCGAGCACGCTGGTCGATTCCCGACCAGCCCTGGCGAGCGATCGACCAGCGCTGGTCAATCGTAGAGCAGCCCTGGGCAGTCCTTCACCAGCCTTGGTGAGCGGTCGACCAGCCCTGGTGAACAACCCGCCAGCCCTGGTGAGCCTTCCACCAGCCTTGGTGAGTGATCGACCAGCGCTGGTGAACGATCGACCAGGGCTGGTCAATCATCCACCAGTCCTCGGCAACTTTCGACCAGGGCTGGTCGAAGGCTGACCAGCCCGCTTTCACAGAGTAAATCGATCCGGAATCCCTCCGGAACCGGGTTTGTGAGCCTCCAAAAGGACTCGCAGAGAGCTAGCTTTTCCCGGCCTTCTCCGCGGCGATCCATTCGTCCACGCGGCGCTCGAGCACGTCGAGCGGCACGGCGCCTTCGCCGAGGACGACGTCGTGGAATTTGCGGATGTCGAACTTCTCGCCGAGCGCGGTTTCGGCTCGTTTGCGGAGCTCGAGGATCTTGAGCTGGCCGATCTTGTAGGCAAGGGCCTGGCCGGGCCAGACGATGTAACGGTCGACCTCGACCTTGATGTTCTGCTCGCTCAGCGCGCTCTGCTCGCGGAAGTAGGCGATGGCCTGGTTGCGCGTCCAGCCCTTCGCGTGGATGCCTGTGTCGACGACGAGGCGGACGGCGCGCCACATCTCGTAGCTGAGGCGGCCGTATTCGGAGTAGGGGTCCTTGTAGAAGCCCATTTCCTTGCCGAGGCCTTCGCAATACAGCGCCCAGCCCTCGATGAAGGCGGTGTAGCTGCGCTCGCGGAGCAGTTCGGGCTTCTCGGCCATCTCCTGCGCGAGGGCGATCTGGAGATGGTGGCCGGGCACGGACTCGTGCAGCGCGAGGGCTTCCATCTCCCACTTCGGGCGCTGGTCGAGGTGCGAGGTGTTCGTGAAATACGTCCCGGGGCGGCCGGCCTCGGGGGAACCGGCCTCGTAGTAGGCGGTGGGCTTCGCGTCGGCGACGTAGTCCGGCACGGGCTCGACGCCGTAGGGGAGGCGCGGGAGCTTGCCGAAAAAATGCGGCAGCACGGGGTCGATGCGTTTGCAGAGCGCGCGGTAGCCGGCGACGAGCTCGTCGGCCGTCTTGTAGTAAAAGCGCGGGTCCTTGCGGAGAAATTCGCCGAAGGCCTTCTTGTCGCCCTTGAAACCGATCTTCTCGCGCAGCGCGGTCATCTCGCTCTCGAGGCGGGCGACTTCCTTCTCACCGAGGGCGTGAATCTCGTCCGGCGTGAGGTCCGTCGTCGTGGATTCCTTCGCTTCGAGCGCATACCACGCGGCGCCATCGGGCAGGGCGGCGAGGCCGATCGTCTCGCGAGCGCCAGGAATGTAGGTCTCGTTGACAAATTTCCGGAACTTGCGCAGCGCGGGCAGCACGGACGTCTTCAGCGCCTCCAGGCCTTTCTGGCGATAGCTCTCGCGCTGCTCGGGCGTGAGAAACGGGGCGTCCTTCTTGAAGGGCGCGAGGATCGGGTTGTCGAGCGTCTCATTGTCAACGAGGGCGGCGAGCTGCGCGGGCACGGTCGCGAGGGTCACGCGGGGAACGGTGACGCCGCTCTTCAGGCCGCGCTGGAGCAGGGCGATGTCGTTATCGACGACCTGAGGGTAGGTCTTCAGGCGGGTGAGGATGGCGTCGAAATCGGCGGCGCGGTCCGCCGGGACGACGCGCATGAGGTCGGCGAGGCTCTGGTGCACGCCGCCCATTTGGTTGAGCGCGAGCAGCTCGCCGGGGAACTTCTGGAAAGCGACCGAGTCGCGGGTGTCATGCAGCAGCAGGTCGTAGTCGAGCCGACGCTCCTTCGTGAGCTGCTTCGCGTCGATCTTCTCGAGCTCGGCAAGGAATTCCCGGGTCTGCGCGTCGTTGGCCACGATGGCGGCCTCGGAGTTGTCGGTCCATCGGTCGAGGCCCTCGCGCTTGCCGAGGTAGGTGGCCCACTCGGGGTAGGTCTTCATGTCCCACGCCCAGATCTTGTCGATGAGCGCCTGGAACTTCGCGTCCTCGGTGGGCTCCGCGGCGGAGAGATTGGCGGCAAGGACGGTCGCGAGGAGGAGGGCGGGAAGGCGCATGAGGTGGGTGGGAAGGCGCATGAGGTGGGTGGTTAGTGGCGCATCTGCGCGCGCTCGCGCAGGAGGTTGAGGCTGACGAGGCCGAGGATCTGCCCGGCGGGATTCACGACCGGCAGGACGGGGCTGCCGCTTTCCTGCATGTGGCGAAAGGCGTCGTCGAAAGAGGCGTCGATGGCGACGGTGGGAAGCACGGTGGCGAGGGACTCGATCGATGCGTGAGACGAGGCGGCGGCGAGGAGCTGGTTCCGCGGGACGACACCGGCAACGCGGAGATCCGCATCGGTCACGACGTAGAGCGGCTCCGTGTCGTGCAGGGCCTCCTGCGCGGCGATCGCGATGGGCGTGGCGACCGGAAACGTCCGGAAACGGGTGATCATGGCGTCGGCGACGCGCATGCCGGCGACCGCGGCGCGCATGCCGGCCAGCGTGGCTTCCTGCTGGGCGCCCATGAAAATGAAGAACGCGATGAAGAGCAGGAAGGGATTGAAGTTCGTGTAGCCGGGGATGCCGAAGGCCGCGATGGCGAACAGCACGGCAACAACCTGGCCGACGCGCGCGGCGATGACGGTCGCCTTGCTGTGGTCGAGCTTCATCGCGAGCAGCGCGCGGAGAACGCGGCCGCCATCCATCGGGAACGCGGGAATGAGGTTGAAGACGATGAGCATCCCGTTCACCCAGAGGAGATCGAAGGCGAGGCTGCGCACCGACTCTCCGTAGGTGATGAAATCGCCGTAGCTCGACGGAAGCCCGAGTCCCAGCCAGAGCAGGAGACCGATGCCGACATTCACCGCCGGCCCGGCGATGGCGATGATGAGCTCCTGCACCGGATTCTCCGGCATGCGCTCGAGCCGGGCGACGCCGCCGATCGGGTAGAGTGTGATGTCGGGTGTGCGAATGCCGTAGCGCCGCGCCGCAATCGCGTGGCCGAACTCGTGCAGCAGCACGCAGAGGAACAGCAGCGAGATGAAGAGAACGCTCCAGCCCGCGCTGATCGGGCCGCCCTTGAGGTAGCCCTGGTAGGCGTAGAATGCGAGAAGCAGCAGGAACGTGCCGTGCAGGCGCACGTCGATCCCGGCAATCCGCGCGATGCGATACGACCAGCTCATTCCGACAGCATCTCCCGCAGGCGCGCGAACGAATTCTCGAACTGCTCCTCGCTCACCGGCGCGCTCATGAGTTCCTCGAAATTCTTGCGGACGACGCCGTCGCCCTCGATCTCCTCGAGGAAGCGGCTGGGCTCGCAGAAGGTCGCCGTGCCGAAGCGGTTGCGGTTGCGGCAATGCGTGATCGTGAGCGAGCGCATGGCCCGCGTCATGCCCACGTAGAACAGGCGGCGCTCCTCGTCGATGGTGTCCTCGGCCTTGGAGCGCTCGTGCGGCAGCAGGCCCTCCTCGGCGCCGATGAGATAGACGTTCTTGAACTCCAGGCCCTTCGCGGCGTGGAGCGTGATGAGCGTCACGCCCTTGGCGTTGTCCTCCTTCTTTTCCTCGCGATCGCGGTCGAGGGAAACTTCGTCGAGGAAGCCGCGCAGGCCCTTGCGCGAGCGTTTCTGGTGCTCGGCGAGGCTGGCGAGCAGCTCCTTCACGTTGATCTCTCGCTTGTCGCCTTCCTCGATCGTCTTGCACGAGCGCTTGAGGTCGTCGATGTAGCCGCAGTCGGCGAGCATCTCGCTGATGATGTGCGCGGCGTCCGAGCCGGGCGTGGCGATGCGAATGCGCGCGGCCGCCAGCGTGTCGGTGAACTTGCGGATGGCCTCGGCGGCGCGCTTCGTGATGTAGGCGAGAAATTCCTCGGACGTGAGTTCCTCGAAGAGGCTGCGGTGTGCGGCGTGGCTGCGCTCGAGCGCGATCTCCACGGTGGTCGCGCCGATGCCGCGCGGCGGATTGTTGATGATGCGCAGCAGCGCGGCGTCGTCCTGCGGATTCAGCAGCGTGGCCATGTAGGACATGATGTCCTTGATCTCGCGACGGTCGTAGAAGCTCTTGCCGCCGACGACGCGGTAGGGGATGCGCATGCGGCGCAGGTTCTCCTCGAAGAAGCGCGACTGCTGGTTCATGCGGTAGAGGATCGCAAAATCCTCCCACGAGCCGGTCTCGTTGTCGCGGCGCGCGCCGATCTCGTTCACGATGAATTCCGCCTCTTCGCGGTCGTCCGGCACGGAGAGCACGTTCACCGGCTCGCCGCCCTCGAGCGGGCTCCAGAGGTTCTTGCCGCGGCGCTTCGTGTTGTTGCGGATCGTGCGGTTCGCGGCCTGGAGAATCTCGTTCGTGCTGCGGTAATTCTGCTCGAGCTTGACGATGGTCGGGTTCGGGAAATGCCGCTCGAATTCGAGGATGTTCGCCGACTCTGCGCCGCGCCAGCCGTAGATGCTCTGGTCGTCGTCGCCCACGACGCAGATGTCCGGCCGGCCCTCGCCGGCGAGCAGCGAAACGAGGTCGAGCTGGAGGCGGTTGGTATCCTGAAACTCGTCGACGAGCAGGTGGCGGTAGCGCTGGCGGAGCTTGTCGCGCACTTCCGGAAAGCCGTCGAGCAGGCGCACGGCGTTCACGAGCAGGTCGTCGAAATCCATGGCGTTGAGCGCGCGGAGTTCGTTCTCGTAGCGGGCGTAGACGGCGCCGGCGACCGTCTCGTCATCCTGCGGCGGCCGGTGGCCGGCGTTCTTCGCCTTGCTGATGAGATTCTTCGCGAGGCCGACGTCGAATTTTTCGTCCGCCGAGGTCACGCGATTGATGATCTTCTTGAGCAGGCCGGTGGTGTCGCTCTCGTCGTAGATGCTGAAGTTCGGCTTGTAGCCGAGGTGGCCGGCGTCCGCGCGAAGGATGCGCACGCAGAGCGCGTGGAATGTCGAGGTGGTGACGAGCTTTGCGGCCTCTTCGTCGACCATGCCGGCGACGCGTTCCTTCATTTCCTTCGCGGCCTTGTTCGTGAACGTGACGGCGAGGATGGACGCGGGATCCGCGCCGTGGGCGACGAGCCACGCGATGCGCGCGGTGATCACGCGGGTCTTGCCCGTGCCGGCGCCGGCGAGGATGAGGAGCGGGCCGTCGTTGTGCTTCGCGGCGAGCTGCTGCTCGGGATTGAGGTCGAAGATGCGGAAACGGCTCATCGGTTCTCCTTGGCCATCTGGCGGATGACGGCGGGATAAAGGTGATGCTCCTGCGCCTGGATGCGCGCATGCAGGGACTCGGGCGTGTCGTCGGGATGCACGGGCACCTCGGCCTGCGCGATGATCTCGCCGTTGTCGATCTCGGCATCGACGAAATGCACCGTGCAGCCGGCCTTGTCGACGCCGGCCTCGAGCGCCTGCTTCCAGGCGGCGATGCCGCGGAAATCGGGCAGGAGCGAGGGATGGATATTGATGATGCGGCGTGGAAAGGCCTCGAGCAGCGGCGCCTTCACGACGCGCATGTAGCCGGCGAGCACGACGAGCTCCACGCCGGCGTCGAGCAGCGCCCGGGCGAGCTGTTCCTCGACATCGGGCGAGAGGCGCGTGCGGTATCTGGGCTCGGAGATCACGAGCGTGGGCAGGCCGGCCTCGGCGGCGAGCTTAAGAATCCCCGCGTCGGCGAAGTCGGAGGCCACCAGCACGATTTCGACGTCGAGTTCACTGGCGCGCTGGGCGGCCAGAATCGCAGCGAAGTTGGAGCCCTTTCCGGAGCCGAGAATGCCGAGTTTCATGGATGGGGGATGATGCCACACGCCGGGGGAGGAGCAAGCGTGGTCGGGAGCGCGGCTGCGCTTGATCTTCCGTCGCCACTCCGCTCGAATCGGCCCGCGCCATGTCCCAGATCGATTCCCTTCGAGAAGCCGTCCGGGTCTCCCCCGACAATGTCCCGCTGCTGGTCCTTTTTGCGGAGACTTGTCTGGCGGAACTTTCCGTGGACGAAGCGGTGGAAGCCTTCCAGAAGGTCCTCGCGAAAGAACCGCAGCATGCCGAAGCCCGCGTCGGGCTGGCGCGGGCTCTGCACCAGGCGGGCCGGACTTCCGAGGCGATCCTGCGGCTCGAGGCCTTTGTCGAGGAACAGCCCGGCCACGCCGCGGCGTGGCTGCAGCTCAGCCGGTTTTTGATGGCCGAGGGCCAGCGCGACGCGGCGGTCTCCTGCTACGAAAAGAGCCTGAAGCTGCCGGGCGGTCGGCAGGATGCCTCGCTGGAGCAGGAACTTTTCCTGCAAAACCCGGAGAAAACGCCGGCCAGGGGCCGCGTGACGAGCGAGGGCTGGAATCTCGAGGCCGAGGGCGCCGCCGCGCCGGGGATCGAGCCGCCGGTCGACGATGCGCTCGAGCGGCCGGCAACGACGTTCGAGGACATCGGCGGCATGGAGAGCGTGAAGGAGGAGATTCGGATGAAGATTCTCTATCCGCTCAAGAATCCGGATCTCTTCAAGGCCTACGGCAAGAAGGCTGGCGGCGGGGTGCTGCTCTACGGCCCGCCGGGCTGCGGCAAGACGCTCATCAGCCGCGCCACGGCCGGCGAGATCGACGCGAATTTTCTCTCGATCGGCATCCACCAGATTCTCGATCTCTACATCGGTGAGAGTGAGAAGAACCTGCACCGCATCTTCGAACTCGCGCGGGACAATGCGCCGACGATCCTGTTCTTCGACGAGGTCGATGCGCTGGCCGCCGATCGCCGAGACATGCGCAAGAGCGCCGGACGCACGCTCATCAACCAGTTCCTCGCCGAGATGGATGGCAATGTCGCGGAAAACGACGGCGTGCTGATCCTCGGCGCGACGAATGCCCCGTGGCACGTCGACCCGGCCTTCCGTCGGCCGGGACGCTTCGACCGCATCCTGTTCGTGCCGCCGCCCGACGAGGCCGCCCGCGCGTCGGTGATCGAGGTGCTCGCAAAGGGCAAGCCGATCGCCAACCTCGATCCGCGCGACCTCGCCAGGCGAACGAAGGATTTCTCCGGCGCGGACTTAAAGGCGGTGTTCGAGATCGCGATCGAGCGCAGCCTGGCCCAGGCGATGAAGCGCGGGCAGGTCGTGCCCGTCACGCAGCGCGAGCTCGTGGACGCTGCGAAAAGCCTGAAGCCCTCGACGAAAGCGTGGTTCGAGAGCGCGAAGAACTACGCGCTCTATTCGAACCAGGGCGGATTCTACAACGACGTGCTGGAGTTTCTCGGTCTCAAGAAATGAGCGACGAGCTGGCATCGGCGAACGCCCAACGCGGCTCGATTCTCCTGGATCAGGGCCGGTATCCCGAGGCGGAGAGCTACTTTCGCGAGGCGCTTTCGCAGGATCCCAACGATCCCGAGACGCTGGCCAGGCTGGCGCTGTGCGAGCTGAACCAGCGCCGCGCCCCGGCCGCGATGGAGACGATCCGGCGGGCGATCGGGTTCGCGCCCGACGCCGCGCATCTGCACGCGTTGAAGGCCTTCATCGAGGTGGAGCTCGGGAAGCCGGCGGAGGCGCTGAAGTCCGCCGGCGCCGCGCTCGAGCTCGACCCCGAGTGCGACGATGCCTTTGTCGCGCAGGCAGCGGCCTACATTCATCGCCGGGAGTGGGCGAAGGCCGAGACGGCCGCCCGCGCCGCGCTGGACATCAATCCCGACCACGGCGGCGCGGCGAATCAGCTCGCGCACGCGCTGCGCCTCCAGAATCGGCTGCACGAGAGCGGCGACCAGATCGCCTACATGCTGGCGCAGGATCCCGAGGATGCGGATACGCACGTGGCGGCGGGCTGGACGGCTTTGCAGCGCGGCCAGCGCGAGGATGCGGAGAAGCATTTCCTCGAGGCGCTGAGGCTCGAGGCCGGGAACGAGGGCGCGCGAGAGGGCCTGAAGGAGGCGTTTCGCGCCAAGTCGCCGATCTACCGCGCGTATCTGAACTACTGCTTTTTCATGCAGCGGTTCACCGAGGGGAAGCAGTGGCTGGTGATCATTGGTCTGCTGGTGGTCGTGAAGTTTGCGAATGCCGTGCTCGGGCCGTATGGCTGGATCGTCAGCGGACTCTACATGCTTTTTGTGCTCTGGGTGCACGTCGCGCGGCCCGTCGGGAATTTCCAACTGGTCTTCGATCGCGCCGCCCGGCACGCCCTCGGTCGCGGCGAAACCCTCGAGGCGTGGGTCTGTGGCGGCGGGGTGATCGCGGGCATTTTGCTTTGCCTGACGGGGATTCTTTCGGGGCTCGCGGCGCCGCTCGTCATCGGCGCCACGCTGGTCGCGGCGGCGTTTCCGTTCGCCTACACGTTCACGAATCGCTCGAACGGAAAATGGCTGTTCGGTGCGGTGGGCGCCTTTGTCGTGGCGGTGGGATTTGCGAGTGCGGGACCGCTGCTCGTGGGGCAAAAGCCGCCGGAGGTCGTCACCGGCCTGGTGGGAGTCGCCCTGCTCGCGGTGATCGCCTGCACGTGGCTGTGCAACGTCGGCGCGCTGAATTCTCGGCGCTGAAGCGGCGGCGTCTTGTCAGTCGCGGTCGCTTGGCTAGGCTGCGGCTCGCATGGATTTGCCGGCCTACCTGAAAAACTGTTCCGATCGAGTCGACCGCGCGCTCGATGGCTTTCTGCCGAAGGCGCCGGTGAAGCCGGCGACCATTCACCGGGCGATGCGCTACAGTCTCTTCGCAGGCGGGAAACGCATGCGACCGGTGCTCTGCCTTGCAGCGGCGGAAGCCTGCGGCGGCGATTTGGCGGCGGCGCTGCCGGCCGCCTGCGCGGTGGAATGCGTCCACACCTACTCGCTCGTTCACGACGATCTGCCGTGCATGGACGACGACGATCTCCGCCGCGGCCGGCCGACATCGCACAAGGTTTTCGGCGAAGGGGTGGCCGTGCTCACGGGCGATGCGCTGCTGACTCAGGCGTTCGAAATTCTCGCGCAGGCGAAGCCGTCGGCGCGCCATTCCATCGCCGCGATGATTCGTGAACTCGCCGTCGCCTCCGGCAGCCTCCAGCTCATCGCCGGGCAGGTGGCCGATCTCGAGGGCGAGGGGAAGCCGGCAACGCGCGCGCAGCTGCGGTTCATTCATGAGCGCAAGACCGCCGCGATGATCGAGGCGAGCCTGCGCCTCGGCGCGATGAGCGCGAATGCGACCCCGGCGAAGCTCGCCGCGCTCACGGACTTCGGCCGCAACCTCGGCCTCGCCTTCCAGGTGATCGACGACATTCTCGATGTGACGCAGACGAGCGAGAAGCTCGGCAAGAGCGCCGGCAAGGACGTGGCGGCCGAGAAGGCGACGTATCCCGCGGTCATCGGGCTCGAGGCCTCGAAGCGCGAGGCGCGGCGGCTGACCGATGCGGCGCTGGCGGCATTGAAGCCGTTCGGCTCGAAGGGTGCGACGCTCCGCGCCGTCGCGGATTACCTGCTCGTGCGGGAGTTCTGACGCGTCAGGAAATCCACAGCGCCACCGCCAGCGGGGCGGCGGAGAGGATCGTGCTGAGCGCGATCGAGCCCGAGGCCAGCGACTCGTCGCCGCCGAGTTTTTCCGCCATGACGAACGACGCGGCCGCCGTGGGCGTGGCGGCCAGCACGACGGCGATGCGGAGTTCGCTGCCCGAGAAACCCATCGCGCGGCACAATGCCCAGGCAACGAGCGGGCTGATGAAGACCTTGAGCACGCTGGCGGCCACGATTGCAGTGCGGCGGCCTCGCAGCGAAATCGTGGCGAGCGAACCGCCGATGCACAGCAGGGCGACGGGCACGGCGGCGGCGCCGAGCGTCTCGAGCGTGCGGCTGGCAAAGACCGGCAGATGCCAGCCGAAGAGCGGAAACAGGAGGCCCGAGACGCACGCGATGATGAGCGGATTCGTGGCGACGCTGCGCGCGATCAACGAGAGGCTGTCCGCGCCGAGATTGTGCTGGCTGCCTTTGAGGACGATGACGGCGAGGACGTTGTAGAGCGCCGTCATCGACGTCATCACGAGGAGGGCGGTGGTCATCGTTTCGCGGCGAATCTCCGGCGGCAGCGCGGCGAAGGCGTAGGCGAGCACGGGCACGCCGATGTAGGCGAGATTTCCGCGATAGGCCGACTGCGCGAGCGTGCCGTCGACTCCCGGAGGAAGACGAAGAGCGCGTCCCGTGAACCAGCCGAGGCCGATCATGAGAAACGTCGTGAGCGCCATCAGGCCGATGAGGGAGAGCGTGCGCGAAGTGGAATGGTCGATCCCGGCGACGCCGACGAAGATCAGCGCCGGGAGCGCGATCCAGAAAACCAGCTTGTTGAGATCGGCCATGAACCCGCGGCCGAGGAATTTCAAATGGGCGAGCAGCGAACCGAGGGCGATGAGCAGCAGGATGGGGGCGAGGGTGTCGAAGATCACCATCGCGCTAATAAGTTCCCTGCGTCACGCCGAGCTGGTGGCTGGCCTTCAACCGCCGCCAGAGCGCGTCGCCCTCGTCGCGGCCGTCGAGCAGCGCCCGGTAGGCCGCGAGCACGTCGGCGGTTTCGCGCGCGTTTTCCTCGAGCAATTCCACGCGGAAATGGCGCAGGCCGGCGTTCCACAACGCGTCGTAGAATTTCGCGCCGGTCTGCGCGGCGGCGTTGAAGAGCGTGTTTCGGCAGCCGACGTCGGCGCGCAGCGGGTGCTTGATGCCGACGCGGTCGCGCAGGTGCACGCGGTGCTTTTCGCAGGGGCGGCCGCAGTCGAGGAACGAGGTGCCGGTGCTCATGAACGCGGCAAAGACGCAGTGCTCCATGTGAAACATCGGCATGTGCTGGTGGAGCGTGAGCTCGAGCCATCCGGTAGGCACGGACTGCGCGAGCGCGACGACCTGGCCGACCGTGAGGTCGTAGGAAACGGTGACGCGCTCCAGGCCGTGGTCGCGGAAGAGCGCGGCGCTCACGGGGTTCGACACGTTGAGCGAGAAGTCGCCGATCCGACGCAGCGGCGAGTTCGCGAAGTAGGCGATCGCGCCGACGTTGCGGATGAGGACGCCGTCCGGCGCGGCATTCTCGATGAGCTTGAAAAAACCCTGCTCGCCGGCCTTCTGGATGCGCGGCGTCGCGAGGAAAATCGGCTTCCCCGCGGCGCGGGCGCGCTCAACGGCCTCGCGGTAGCGGCGGATGTCCTCGAAATCCGCGTAGACGAGATCGACGGGGCCGGCGAGGGCGGCGTCGAGCTGCTCGAAGCTGCGGCAGAGAACGGAAAGCTCCGGCATGTCCGGGGTGGCGGGACGGGCGTGAATGTCGGCAAGGATTGCGTCGAGCGTGATCGCGGGCGGCGCGGGCGGAGGCGCGGTCTCGAGCTGCTCGACGAGCGCGCGGCGGAGGCGGTTCAGCTCGCTGATCGGGAGGATGACGTCGCCGATGAGCTGGTTGTCGAGCGTCTCGAGGCGGAAGGGCGTGTCGGTGAGCTTGCCGAGCTGCGCGGCGAGTTTTTCGGTCGTGAGCGGCTGGGTGCGGGCGGCTTCCAGCGGGGCGGCGGATTCGACGACGGCGGTCCCGGCCTCGATACGCAGGGGCTGACCGACCGCGCCGCTCACGCGGAATCGGAGCGGCGTTTTGTGGGCATCCCGGCTGGGAATCTGGCCGGCGAAGGTCTTGCGAAGCTCGCGCGTGAGGGCGGGATCGTCGGTCTTCCAGACGCGGTCGCCGGGCGCGACGCGGGCGAAGTCGATGCGGCCGCGCTCGAAGAAAATTTTGCCGTCGTGCAGCTCGAAGACGCGGCCGCCCTGCTCGGCGTTCGTATCCGCCGCATGCTCGAAGACGAGGCCGTCACCCAATTTGAGATTTTGGATTTTGGATTTTGGATTGCTGAGTTCGACGTGATCGCGGCCGACCTTCTGGACGGTGCCAAGGAAGACGCCCCGCTTCTTGCCGTAGCGGGCGCCGACGAGCTGCTGGTGGTTGACGCCGTGCATCCAGCCCGTGAAGAGGCCGCGCGAAAAGGTCATCTCGAGCTTGTAGAGATCCTCGGCGCTGGGTTCCTCGACATGATCGGCGAGCGCCGCGTCGAGGGCCTTCCGATAGACGGCCGTGACGGCGGCGACGTATTCGGGCGACTTGAGCCGGCCCTCGATCTTGAAGCTGCGGACGCCAGCGGCGACGAGGGCGGGGATCTCGCGCACGGCGGCGAGATCCTGCGGCGAGAGGAGGTAGCGCTTGTCGCCGAGGTCGCGCACGGCGCCATCGACGACGAGCTCGTAGGGCATGCGGCAGGCCTGGGCGCATTCGCCGCGATTTGCGCTGCGCTGGCCAAGCGACTCGCTGGTGAGGCATTGGCCGGAATACGCGACGCAGAGCGCGCCGTGGACGAAGGTTTCCAGCGCCATGGCCTCGGCGTCGAATTTCGCGAGCTCGCGCAGCGACGTCTCGCGGGCGAGGACGACCTGTTTGACGCCGAGTTCCTCCGCGAAGGCAATGCCCTCGGGCGAGGTGATCGTCATTTGCGTGGAGGCGTGCACGCGCAGCCGCGGCGTGAGCTGACGCGCGAGGGCGGCGAGGCCGACGTCCTGGATGATGACGGCGTCCACACCGGCGGCCTCGAGCACGCGGAGTTGCTCGACCGCGGCGGGCAGCTCGTCGGTGAAGACGAGGACGTTGAAGGTGACGTAGCCCTTCACGCCGTGGCGGTGGAGGAAGCGCATGACCTCGGGCAGGTCCTCCTCCGTGAAATTCTCGGCGCGCATGCGGGCGTTGAATTTCGAGAGGCCAAAAAAGACGGCGTCGGCGCCATTTGCGACGGCGGCGCGCACGCATTCCCAGTCGCCGGCGGGGGCGAGGAGCTCGGGAAGAGCGGAAGCACTCATGGTTTGAGAAGCTTGATTTTCAAGCCGGGGATGGCGCGGTAGTGCTTCCCATTCGCGGTGGCCAGAGGAAGGTCGTTCTCGAGGGCAGTGGCGGCGACAAGGGCGTCGCCGCTACGGAGCCCGTGCGCGAGCGCGTAGCTTTCGATGTAGATGGCGGCGCGGTGGCCGATGTTTTCCGTGAAGCCGAGGGTGGTGAAGTCGAGGTCGCGGAGGAATGATTTGTTGAGCACCATTTGCCGGGCGTCGCGGGCGCCCTGGAGAAATTCCATGTAGGTTTGGATGGAAATAAATCGGGCGTCGGCGCCATCGATCATCCGCGCGGCAGCGGCGTTGCCACGCTGGGCCCAGATGAAGATGTCGGTGTCAAAGAGCATTGGGCCGCGGGGCTCTCAAGCGTTCGATGACCTGCGCGACGCTCTCTCCAGCGGGGTCGCTGCCAAAAAAGGGATGATCTTTGACGCGAAATTTCCGGCGACTGCTCGGAACAATGGGGGCCAGGATGCCGCGAGCCTTGCCGCGGTGATAGACCGTGACTTCCTCGTTGCGGTCCAGCGCCTCGAGCACGTCGCGCATCTTGTAGCGCAGATCGACGATTGATGCTTTCATGTCTCGCGCCACTATACATTTCCGTTTTCGAGAATCAATGACCGCCCCGCTTCGCCCCGCCAACATTCAGATCATCGGTTCCGAACTCGCAATCGCCTGGAGCGACGGCGAGGAGTCGTATCTTCCTCTCGAGGCGCTGCGTCGGGCCTGTCCGTGCGCCGCGTGCGGCGGTGAGCCGGACGTGATGGGCACGGTGATCCGGCCGCAGAACACCTGCACGGCCGCGAGTTTCGAGCTGCGGAGCTACGAATTCGTCGGAGGCTACGGCTTCCAGCCGCGCTGGGGCGATGGACATTCGTCGGGCATCTATTCGTTTGCGTATCTGCGCCGGCTGGCGGAGGCGAGCTAGCTGCGGAGGCGGAGCAGGCGCACGAGCTCGCGCCCCTCGCGACCCGGATAGGCCTGCGTCGGGATGAATTCCTCGATCAGGTCGAAGTGCGGCGCGAAAAATGCGTCGAGCTCCCCGGTCGTGACGCCGTAGGGCGGCCCTTCGTAGTCGCGCGGGCCGGGATCGAGATAAAAAATTGCGAGCAGGTGGCCGGATGGTTTCAGCGCCGCCGCCGTGGCGGCCGCGTAGTTGGCGCGGAGGGCGGGCTCGATCGCGCAGAAGCAGGTGTGTTCGAAGACCCAGTCGAACTGGCCGAGCAGCTCGGGCGGCAACGCAAAGAGATTCGCCAGGCGGTAGCGCTCGCCTCCCGCGCGGGGGAAGGATTCCGCCCGGGTGATCGCCGACGGCGCAATGTCGAGGCCGATGGGCAGAGCGCCCGTCGCGGCGAGCGCGCGAACGTCATGACCGCTGCCGCAACCGGGCACAAGGACGTGGCCCTTGATTTCGTGGGTCGCCAGCCATTCGAGGAGCGGTGGCGCCGGGGCAGCTTTCTCCCAAGGCGTATCCTTGGTCTGGTAGCGGGCTTCCCAATCCATGAGGTCAGCGTCGGCGCCAGCGGCTGCCACAGGCAATCCCAAACTGGAACTTGCGGACGTGCTCGCGGATCAGGAATGGCAGGTCGATCACGTGCTCGAGCTCGAAATGGGGCTCCAGCAGGACGCGAAGGGCATCGAAGCTGCGGCCGGTTGCCGCGGTGCCGCCGATCCAATGCGCTTTCGGCGTGAATTCCTCGAGCCAGGTGAATGGGGTCGTGAGCAGGAGCTGGCCGCCGGATTTCACGAGCGCGGGCAGGCGTTCGATGAGGCGAAGCGGCTCCGGCAGGCGGCAGAGGAGGTTCGCCGCGAGGACGACGTCGAACGATTTTGGATTTTGGATTTTGGATTCTGGATTTGGGAAATCCATTGCGTCGCCCTGCTCGAAGGTTACGCGCGTGCGGTCGATCCCTTCGGGCACGCGGGCGATGCCCTGCTCGATCAGGTCGCCTTCGACGGCCTTCTCGTAGGCGTGCGTGCCCCCGGAGCGGAGGTGATTCGCGGCGGCGATGAAGGCCTGGGAATAGTCGATGCCGACCACCTCGGCGCAGGTGCGGGCGAGCTCGAAGGACGAGCCGCCCACGGCGCAACCGAGGTCGAGCGCGCGGCTTTCCGCGGCGACGGGCGCGAGGAGTTCGCGCACCAGCCGGGTCGGGAAGCCGATGGCGGCCGTGGGGCCGGGGCCGTCACCGAGAATCTCCGCAGCGCTTCCGTAGTGGAGCAGGAGATACTCGGCGAGGAGCTTCGGCGATTCGTAGATGTTCTCGCTCAAGCGGTGAGTCCGGTCATGTAGCTCGAGGGCTCGAAGCTCTCGATGAGAACCTTCGTTTCCCCGTCGCGGTGCATGCGGGCCTGCACGACATTGATCTCGGGCGTCTTGTGCGGCGCGAAGAGGATGTCGTCGTGGGTGGCGTTCTCGGCGTGGAGAAACTTGTCGGGCGTGACGTCGCCGCCGAGATGGTCGTCGCGGCCGGTGGCGACGTGGATCGTGCCGAGGATTTTTTCGTCCTGGATGTCGCGGCCGGAAACCGGGAGCACCTGCGTGCCGAAGCCAAGTTCGCCGATGATGCCGGTCGCGGGGTCGCTGGCGAGTTTCGCGTTGTGCGCGGCGACGGTCTCGGCGTTGCCTGTGAGCAGCTCGGCGGTCTGCACGCGGCCGTCGGCGACGGTCATCAGGCCGATGGTGCCGTCCTCGTATTTCATCGGGAACTGACCGTGGGCGCTGGTCGGCACGTAATAGATCTCGCCGGCGGGCAGGTTTGCGACGTCGGGCTCCTCGCCGCGACACAGGCCATGGCTCTTCTGGGCCTCCTGGCGGTCGAGGTCGAGGTGGAGGGTCGCGTTGCGGCCGAGGAAGGCAAAGTCGATCTCGATCCAATCGGCGAGTGTCATGCCGAGACGGAGGAGTTCGCCCTTGTGGCTGACGTCGTCGTAGTTCACCGCGAGACCGGTCGTGAGAATGATCTGGTTCAGCCCGTGCAGCGTGGCGCCGCGGAAGCCGTGCTGCTTCGCCGAGGCCGTGAGCGGCGCGGTGGCCGAGTAGGTCGAGATGCAGAGGATGATGTCGTAGGCCGGGTAGATGTCGCTTTCGAAGCTAAGCTCGCGGCCATCGGAGGAAATCGCCGTGGCGGGCAGGTCGAGGTTGCTGCCGCCGGTGACCTTGTAGGCCAGGAAGTCGCCGCCGGTGAGCCGGAGCTCGGCGAGGACGCCCTCCTGCAGGCCGACGTAGAAATGCTGGTAGGCGTTGCGCTGGATCGAGAGGTCGGGGTTCTCGAGGAATTTGAAATCCACGACATCGCGCGGGTCTTCGAGATCGATGAGAATGCAGATTCTCTGGCCGGGCTTCGGCTTGAAGGTGCCTTCGATGAGGCCATAAAGGCTGAACGGCGGATAGGTGCGGACGGCGACTTGCTCGGCGATGGTCATGGGATTGTCGATGGTTAAAACTGAATGCGTTGTTCGATAACGATCGGACTTCCGAAAAGTTTGCACCGGATCGGCTGCGGGGCAAGGTCACGATTTCGTTTGAAAGGCGCGGCGGGTAACGCGTTAGCTCGCGAATCCGATGTTCGAACCCGCGGCAATGCTCTCCTCCGATTTCTGGCGACGCGTCGATGCCGCGCTGCGGAAATGGGGCCCGCTCCTGCTGCTGGCCTTCGCGATTCTCTACTACGGCCAGTATTATCGCTCCGATCTGAACCTCGGCGGCGAGGGCGGCACGGCGGCCGTGAACGCGATGCGGTTGAACGCGGGCTGGCTGCCGATCAAGGAGACGACGCTGAACTACAACGTGATGTGGTTCTACCCCGTGGCGTGGCTCTTCAGGCTCATCGGGCCGGATTACATCGCGATGCGGATTTACTTTTTTGCGCTCTGCCTGATCTCCGGCCTGCTGGGATTCCTGATCGTGCGTCGCGTCACCGGGCTGGGGTGGTATGCGCTCGGCGTCGGCCTCCTCATTCTCGCGATTCCCGGGATGCTGTTTCGCAACTACATGGGCCTGCTGCCGTTGCTGAATGCGTGGGCGCTGCTGCACGCCTTCGTGTGGAACGGGAAGGTCGGGTGGCGGCGCTGGCTCTGGTTTGCTGGAGCAGGGCTCGTGCTCGGGCTCACCTTCCTTGTGCGGATCGATGCCGCGCTGTTTTTCGCGGTGATCTATCTGGGCCTGATCGCGCTCTTTCCGCTCAGCGTGCGCGGGGAATTTCTGCGGCGATTGCCGGTGGCGATTGGCGGCGGACTCCTGTGCGTGTTCGCCGCCGTGGCGATTCATCTGCCGTTTTACCTGGATGCCCGCGCGCGCGGCTTTGCCCCGGAATTCGTCGGCCAGTATTCGACGATGTGGAACCAGATCCGCTACGAGGTCGAGCGGCGGCTGCCGAGCAAGCCCGCCGCACGATCCCAGGCGAGGGCGATCCCTGCCCAACCGGTCCCGTCCGGCGGCTGGGTGCCGGTTCGGTTCCAGAAGACGCCGAAGAACTGGGTCGCCCAGGCGCGCGCTCAAAAGATGGCGGAGATGAATCGCAACGGTCGCCCGCGACAGGAACTGCGCGACCTGTTCAGGCAGGCCTCTTTTTACAGCGCGGCCTTCATTCTCATCCTTCACCTGCCGATCCTGATCAGCGGACTGGTGATCGTCGGGGCCGGGGGTGTTCTCGCGTGGACGCTCGTGCGACCGGACGCGGCCCGAAAGGAAGCCTCGCTCGTCTGCCTCGTCACGCTGGGCTCTGCGCTCACGCTCTTTCCCCAGTATTTCTTCTTCCGCCCCGACACGCCGCATCTCAGCGAATTCATGATTCCGTTCCTGGTCGCGATGGCCTGCGCGGGATTCTTCGCGGTGCGATGGATGACGCGCTGCCGGTCGTGGATTCTCCGGGCGCTCGGGGCGGGGTTCGCGGTCCTGTGCCTCGTCTCGGAAGCGTTGTTTTTCTACCACTCGTTCCGCAAGGAATCCGCCGGGACGATTGCCGCCGCGCGGAAACGCTCATTCGAGGCGGTTTGCGACAACGGCGTGCACGTCTGGCTGAAAAAGGGCGAGCGGAAGCGCGTGCAGGCGATCCACGACCTCATCGTGAGCCACTCGCAGCCCGGCGAATGGGTCGTCACGTTTCCGTATTCCCCGACGGTCAATTTCATGACGAATCGGCCCTCGTATCTGAAAAATCTCTACGTCGACAACGCGAGCGCCGAGAAGAACTTTGCGGAGGTCATGATCGCCGATTTCGAGAAGTTTCGGCCGGCGGTCATCCTCATCGACCACCGCGACATCAACGACACGGAGTTTTCCCGTTTCCGGAACTGGGCGGCGCCCGTTTATCGCTACATTCAGCAGCATTACGTGCGCGTCGGCGGGGATCTCGACCTCGACGAGAACGAGATCTACGTGCGGCCCGACAAGGTCCCTCCGCAGGCCTGATTCCCGTCGATTATGACGCGGGGTTGCCATGACGGACCCATTTCCGGTATGGTAATCGGTTCCTTCAATGAGCGACGAACGCACCATCTATCTCGACAACAACGCGACAACGCAGGTCGATCCTGCCGTGGTCGAGGAGATGCTGCCGTGGTTGAACGAGTATTACGGCAACCCGTCGAGCGCCTATCGGCTCGGCAAGCGTGCGCAGCAGGCCCTCGAGGTCGCTCGTGAGCGCGTCGCCGGGCTGCTTGGTTGCGAAACGAGCGAGATCATCTTCACGAGCTGCGGCTCGGAATCGATCAATACCGCGATCCAATCGGCTCTCGCGCTCGATCCCGATCGCACGCACGTCGTCACCACCGCCGTCGAGCACAGCGCCACGATGAAGCTCGGTGAGCACCTCGTCCGCCGCGGCGTGGAGGTGACCTGGCTGCCGGTCGACTCCGAGGGGCAGCTCGATCTCGAGCGCCTCGAGAAAGCGATCCGTCCCGACACCGCGCTCGTCAGCCTGCTCTGGGCGAACAACGAGACCGGCGTGCTGTTTCCGGTCGAGCGCATTGCGGAGATCTGCCGCGCGAAGAAAGTTCCCTTCCACTGTGACGCCGTGCAGGCCGTCGGCAAAATTCCGCTGAATCTGGCCAACGCCGGCATCCATTTTCTCTCCGTCTCGGGGCATAAGCTCCACTGTCCGAAGGGTGTTGGCGTGCTCTACGTCAACAAGCGCGTGCGCTTCACCCCCTGGCTGCGAGGCAGTCAGGAGGGCGCCCGCCGCGGCGGCACGCAGAACGTCGCGTCCATCGTGGCGCTCGGCAAGGCGGCGGAGATCGCGGCCGAACACATGGCTGAGGAGCAGACCCGCGTCCGCGCGATGCGGGACCGTTTCGAGTCGGAAATTCTCGCCCGCGTGCCGGGTGTCGAGGTGAATGGCGATCGCGAGAATCGCCTGCCGAACACGACGAGTCTCGCCTTCGAGGGCATCGAGGCCGAAGGCGCGCTCATGCTGCTCGACGAGCGCGGCATCTGCTGTTCCGCCGGTTCCGCCTGCACGAGTGGTTCGGTGCATCCTTCGCACGTGTTGAAGGCGATGGGCTGCTCCAACGCCCGCGCCCGCGCGAGTCTGCGATTCTCCTTTGGCCGCTTCAATACCGACGCCGATGTCGAGGCCGCCCTCGAGATCGTGCCGGCGGTGGTCGCGAAGTTGCGCGCCCTGTCGCCGGTGGGAAGTCCGGTCCTCACGGCCTGACGCGGCATCGGGGAAATCCCCTGCTTTCGTCGGGCAAAGCGGCCGTCCCTGGCAGGCGCGGCGATCCATGAGCATGTCCACCATCCTGCTCATCATTCTTGTTTTGCTCCTCGTTGGCGCCCTCCCTGCCTGGCCGCATAGCTCGGGCTGGGGCTACGGTCCCAGCGGCGGTCTCGGCCTGGTCTTGGTGATCGTGCTCGTGCTGCTGCTGCTCGGGGTCATCTAGATTTCGATTTGCCCCGCGCGCCGAGCCGCCTAGCCTTTTGGCCATGGATTGGGTATGGCCGGTTATTCAGAACCCCTTCACCTGGGGGCTCGCCCTCGGATTGCTCATCGCGGCGTTCCTCGCAAAAAGTGCGTGGACGGCACGAGGCGTTTTCAAGCGGGAGATTGCCCGCCAAAAGGCGGAGTTGGAGCAGCTTCAGCAGCACCTCAACACCCACCTCAAGATCACGGCGACGGGCAGCGATCGGCTCGAGAAGGAACTCGCCGAACTCAAGGTTCAAAACGAGAACCTGCGGGTGAATCTGGCGGCGTCGCAGCAACGCCCGGGCCGGGCGGAAGCGCGGCAACTTCAAATTTACGAGGCGGCCGTCGTGCGCATGCGGGAACAGGCGCCGGGATTTGCCTCGGCCTGGGAGCAATCGTTGCGGCAGGCCACGGCGGAGAACGAGGCTGCGGAGAGCGGTTTCTCCCGCCTGGTGAAGAAAATCATTCCTGGAACCTCGCTCGCGAATGCTCCGACGGACTCCACGCCTCTGATCGGCGGCGGCGATTCCGCAAAGTCGTCCGGGTAGGTTGCTTCCCTGACTCGGATGACCTTTCCGGCCCGGAAGCTGCGTTTCTAAGGCCGCTGCTCCTGGCTCGCGAGCTGGTCCGTGGCATAGCCGCGGGCCTTGCAGCGGGCGAGAATGCCATCCAGCGTGGGCTTCGGCAGGGATGGCGTGCGGGCAAGGATGAAGAGCATCTTTTTGTCGGGAGATCCGCCGACCATGTAGGTGCCGGGCTCGAACTCGATGATGCGATAAGGCACCTTGATGGGCCAAAAGAACTGCGCCCGCAGTTCGCCGTCGGGCCCATCCTTGACCGGGAGCAGGATGGATCGGATCTCGCGTTGCTTGGTTTCACCGACCTTCCGGTAGGTGGTGAAGACGTCGTAGCCGCCGTTTTCTCGCGCCGTGTAGTGCTCGATCGTCTCGCGCCAGTTCTTGTCGAGGAAAGTCGGAATCGAGAGCAGGGAATACCATTTTCCCGAGAATTGGGCGGGATCGATGTGGGCGACGGGCTCGTTCGAGAGCGGGGTGGCAGGAGCAGGCATGGCGAAGGCAAGAAGGAGGACGGGCAGCAGGAGGCGGTAGGTCATGATGCGAAGGGTAACGATCCCCGGGGGTGATTCGGTTGCGTGCGGGGGCCCGGGTGGATATGCAGGAGCATGGATTCCTCCTCGTCGCGCGTCGTGATTGTGGGCGGCGGCGCGGCGGGTTTTTTCGCGGCGATCGCCTGCGCGGGGGCGGATCCTAGCCGCGAAGTCGTCCTGCTCGAGAGCGGGCGGTATCTCCTCACGAAGGTGCGGATATCCGGCGGAGGTCGCTGCAACGTCACGCATGCCTGCTTCGAACCGCGGGAACTCGCGGCCCGCTATCCGCGCGGCGGTCGGGCGCTCATTGGCGCGTTTCATCGCTTCCAGGCGCGGGACACCGTCGAGTGGTTCGAGTCGCGCGGCGTGCGGCTGAAGACCGAGGCGGACGGACGCATGTTTCCCGCGAGCAACTTTTCCGCGTCGATCGTGGACTGCCTGCTGGAACGGGCGGAAGCGGCCGGCGTGGAGGTGCGCACAAGCATGGGCGTGAACGCGGCGCGGCGCGCGGACGACGGATTCCTTCTGGAACTCAGCGACGGCTCCGAGCTGGCCTGCGGGAAGCTTTTGATCGCGACCGGTGGCTGCCGCACGCCCGCTGCGGCGCGGTGGGTCGAGGCGCTGGGCCACACGCTCGAACCGCCGGTGCCGTCGCTGTTCACGTTTCACGTCGAGACGCCGTGGCTGCGTGCGTTGCCGGGCATCGCGACGGAAGTCGAGGCCGAGGTTCCCGGCACGAAACTGCGCGAGCGCGGGCCGTTGCTCGTGACGCACTGGGGAGTGAGCGGGCCGGCGATCCTGCGCCTGAGCGCGTGGGGGGCGCGCACGCTCCACGATCGGGACTACAGATTTTCGCTGCGGGTGAACTGGCTGCCCGGCCGCACGGCGGAAAGTGTGCGGGAGGAACTGCGGGCGCGTCGCGATTCGCAACCGGGGAAGACGGTGACGAACAGTCCGATTGCGCCGCTGCCAGCCCGGCTGTGGGAGAGCATCGTCGCCGAGGCGGGAATCGGGGCCGACGTGCGCTGGGCGACGCTTTCCCGGGCCGCGATGCTCGCGCTGGCAGACCTGCTGACGCGCACCGAGCTGCCGGTAAACGGCAAGAGCCTGAACAAGGATGAGTTTGTCACCTGTGGCGGAGTGCGGTTGCCCGAAGTGGATTTCAAGACGATGGAGAGCCGCATCGTGCCGGGGCTCTATTTTGCGGGCGAGGTGCTCGATATCGACGGCGTGACCGGCGGGTTCAATTTTCAGGCGGCGTGGACGACGGGCTGGATCGCCGGGCATGCGATGGCGGAAGCATGAAGAAACGCGGGCCGGACCTGAGTGAAGTGCGCGCGGTTTACACGGAGGTCGCCGCGCGGCCGATCGAGCGAAATTGCACGCTGCGGACGGAGTGTTGTCATTTCCAGCTCACCGGCCGGACGCCTTATCTGACCAGGGGCGAGGCGCTGCTTGCCGCCCGGGCCCTTCGAGCGACCGGGCGGAAACAGCTGCCCGAGCGGGCGGACGGCGCCTGTCCGCTGCTCCACCCGGAAACGCAGCGGTGCCTCATTTACGCGGACCGGCCATTCGGCTGTCGCACCCACTTTTGCGCGGCAGCGGGCGGCCCCTATGCGCGGCGAGACGTGCTCGATCTCATCCGACGGCTCGAGGCCGTCGACGCCGCTCTTGGCGGCGAGGGACCGCGGATGCTGCCCGGGGCGGTGGCGGGGGCGTTGCGGGAACTCGGATAAACTGGCGAACGGCCGCGTTTGGGGTGATGCTCGATCCCACGGTGCGGAAATGAAGCGTCTTTTTCGAATGCTGGCCCTGGCCGGCCTGCTCGCCGGGTTGCCGGCCTGCCGCGATGCGGGCGTTCCCAGTGGGGCCGCTCCGTCACCCACCCCTTCGCCAACGCCCTCACCCACGCCCGTGCCGGGCACGACGTCGGGGAATCCAAATACGTCCTCCGGGGGCGCGAGCGATCCGTCCGTTGTCTCGGATACCGGCGCCCCGATGGCGAGCACCCAGGAAGTGGTCATCGTGTCGGCCTCGGATCCCCTCGATGCGACGACGACCGAGATTTCGGTGCAGCGGGCGAATGGCGAGGTCTGGGCATTCGATGTCCCCGGCGCGCCAGATCCGCAGGTCGGCGCGGAGGCGATTTTCCAGAGCGCGAGCATGGTCTTTGGCGACCTTGCGGGCTTCCTGATTTTCCCGACGCTCGACAACGGGCGCTTCGCGATCGCCGACGCGACCCGCATCCGGTGACCGGCTACCGCGAATAAAGGGTGTGCTGCCCCGGCGGATGCCGCATACTCCGCCGACTATGCCATTTCGCACTCTCGGTCTCGACGACCGCATCTTCCAAGCCGTCCAGGAGGCGGGTTACACCGAGCCGACGCCGATCCAGGCGGCGGCCATTCCCGAGATCGTCGCGGGGCATGATCTGATCGGCATTGCCCAGACGGGAACGGGCAAGACGGCGGCCTTCACGCTGCCGATGCTCACCCTGCTTGCGAATCGCGGCACCGGCGGCGGCCGCACCCGCGCCCTTGTCCTTGCGCCCACGCGCGAACTCGTCGCGCAGATCGAGGAAAACGTCCGCGCCTACGCGAAGCACCTGCCGCTCCGGATCGCGACCGTCTTTGGCGGCGTCGGCGAGCGTCCGCAGATCCAGGCTTTGCGTTCGGGTGTCGATCTCGTGATCGCCACGCCCGGTCGCCTGATGGACCTCATGGGCCAGGGCGCCGCGAACTTCAATTCGCTGGAATTTCTCGTGCTCGACGAGGCCGATCGCATGCTCGACATGGGCTTCCTGCCGTCGATTCGGCGCATCGTGAAGGCCATTCCGGCCAAACGGCAGACGTTGCTTTTCTCGGCCACGCTCTCGAAGGAAATCGAGGCCCTCACGAACGACTTCCAGCGCAACCCGAAGAAGGTCCAGATCGGGCGGCGCTCCAACCCCGCCGAAACTGTCGCGCAGCTCGTCTACGAGGTGCCGAAACATCTCAAGGTCTCGCTGCTCGCCCATCTGCTGGCCGACCCGCAAATGAACATGGTGATCGTCTTCTCGCGCACGAAACACGGCGCGGACAAGATTGCCCGCAAGCTCGAGCAGACGGGGGTGAAATGCGCGACGCTGCACTCGAACCGCTCGCAGAACCAGCGCCTGCGGGCGTTGAAGGCGTTCAAGGACGGTGAGGTGCGCGTGCTCGTGGCGACGGACATCGCCGCCCGCGGCATCGACGTGGACGGCATCTCGCACGTGGTGAATTTCGACTTCCCGATGCACGCGGAGGACTACGTGCACCGCATTGGCCGCACGGGCCGCGCCCAGGCGGTGGGGGACGCGATCAGCTTCGTGACGAACGAGGACTACGGGTCGCTCAAGTCGCTCGAGAAATTCATCGGGCGCGGGATTCCCCGCAAGCGCGCCGAAGGCTTCGACTACAACGCCTCCGCGCCGAAGGAGGATGGCGGCCAGCGTCCGCGCGGTCCGCGTCGTCCGGAAGTGCGGATGGACGGCAGCCCCGGTGGCGGCCAGAAACGCCCGCCGCGGCGGCGATTTGGCTTTGGCCGGCGCGCGTCATAGCCGAGAAAGAGCTTGAGCGCTGCGCTGTGCGTCCGAAACTTTTCTTCCACCCTTTGAAATCCCGACCATGAGCTCCTACGCGCATCCTGAAGCCCTCGTTTCGACCGAATGGCTCGCCGAACATCTCAACGATCCCGACATCCGCATCGTCGAGAGCAATGAGGACGTGCTGCTTTACAGCACCGGCCACATCCCCGGCGCGGTGCACATCGACTGGCGCGGCGACCTGCAGGACCAGACGGTGCGCGATTACATCTCGCCCGAGGATTTTGCCGCGCTGGCCGCGAGGAACGGCATCGGCAAGGATACGACGGTCGTCTTCTACGGCGACAAGTCGAACTGGTGGGCGGCCTACGCGCTGTGGGCGTTCCGCCTCTTCGGTCACGACAAGGTGAAGCTCCTCAACGGCGGTCGCGACAAGTGGATCGCCGAGGGCCGCGAGACGACTCGCGAGGTGCCAAAGCCCGCGGCGACGGAGTATCCCGTGCCGCCGAAGCGCTATGACGACGAGATTCGCGCGTTCTACGAGGATACGCTCGCGCAGAGCAAGGCCGGCAAGCCGCTCATCGACGTGCGTTCGCCCGGAGAATTCAGCGGCGAGGTCACGCACATGCCCGAGTATCCGCAGGAAGGCGTGCTGCGCGGCGGCCACGTCCCCGGTGCGAAGAGCGTGCCGTGGAAAAAGGCGGCAAACGACGACGCGACGTTCAAGAGCGCGGACGAGCTGCGCGAGATTTACGAGGTCGGCGCGGGATTGAAGCCCGGTGACGATGTCGTGGCCTACTGCCGCATTGGCGAGCGCTCGAGCCACACGTGGTTCGTGCTCACCTACCTGCTCGGCTACCCGAACGTGCGCAACTACGACGGCTCCTGGACCGAGTGGGGCAACCGCGTGCGCTCGCCGATCGAAAAGGGCGCGTAGGCCGATGTATCCGCCGAAGCTGCAGCAGATCGTCGATTTATTCGAGGCGCTTCCCGACATGGAGAAGCGCGAGACGCTCATCGTCTACGCGGACCAGGCCAGGGGCCAGGGGCCGCGGGAGGGCGAGACGTTCGACCTCGAGGATGTGCGCAAGGACGAGGAATGCACCGACACGGTGGGCATCTTTCTCAAGGTGAATCCCGACCGCACCACCCACTACCGCGTGACGCTCGGCCCGCAGGTGCAGACGCTCACGAAGGCGATGACGACGATCCTTTGCAAGGGGCTCGAAGGTCGCACCATCGAGGAGGTGCTCGAAGTGCCGGCGGATTTCGTGCCGAAAATCGTCGGTGCGGATCTCGTGCGCCAGCGCAGCCAGACGGTCTACTACATCCTCACACGCATGAAGAG